>NZ_QULA01000006.1:5000-157523 GCF_003481595.1 Blautia sp. OM07-19 | reverse complement strand
GATATTTTATCAGAGAACTTTTAAAACCCCTTCCGGTAACGGAAAGGTCTTTGCTGGAGGCAAAAGTCCCTGCAGTAAAGCGTAGAACCTCATGTGTTTATGCGGACTTGAGAAAACTCAGTTCAGAAATGAACTTAAGAGTAGCATAAACGCAGGCAGATATACAGCGGACTACCTGTCATGTGGGAACCTGCCGTATCCGGCACGGGAAATGTGCATGACTGCACACCTAAGTTACAGGCGTATCCGCCGATATTTAGTCTGACGCCTAAAGCGTCCGGAAGCACGCGACTTCAGTCGTGTGAGGATAGAGTTGTTGATTCACAAAACATAAAAAATAGAGCACATAGATAGATTCTACATGCTCTTACGCTTTATATTCTGTTTTTATATCTTATTCTCTTTAGACGAATTTTTTTGATTCTGTTTATTACACCAGTTTACAACTTTATAATTAATAGACTTGCTGACGAATCAGCTGTTTTAAAGCCTTTGTCATTGCACAATAACAGATATTGATCAGATTTACCAGCATTTCAATACCCTTGCAGCTTCGTACCATATACCTGCAAAGTGACCAGAAGGTTTTCTGCTCATAGTAGCTTGTTTCAATATTCCACCGGAACGAGTACAAAAACAGCGGAATATATTTCATCCTGTCATTCTTCCATACAGGTATGCAAAGCATAATACTTACAAAGCAGTGTCCATTCAGATAATTGGAATCATTATGTGCGGCATGGTCAAAGAGTTTTGAAACATTCTCAAACCGAGTTCCGGCCTTTGCTACCATGGTATCATCCACACAAAGAAATATCGGCTGTGTTGCCAGTGAATCCGGTATCATTCTCAAAGCAACTTTAGCTGTGATATTCATAAAATGGGAATAATCAACTTTTGCATAGGAACATGCGTGGTAAAAGGTATTGAGGGATTTTGTGGTAATTCCAGACAAAAAGTGCTGATATAAAAATCGAATGGAATGTCCAGATTCCAATGTTAGTATTGATAAAACGAGTAAAAACAAAGTATCTGCTGTTGAAGCAGAAAAAGTTTCAAAATAAATCAAAAAATATTTGTGAAGTCTACCA
This sequence comes from Blautia sp. OM07-19, assembly GCF_003481595.1. Classification (NCBI taxonomy): domain Bacteria; kingdom Bacillati; phylum Bacillota; class Clostridia; order Lachnospirales; family Lachnospiraceae; genus Blautia; species Blautia sp. OM07-19. Next base: position 156,432 of record NZ_QULA01000006.1, on the reverse strand, counting down.
GTCAGAGTCTTTTCGTTGTATAATGTCTTTTTCGTACAGGGTCACTTTCCTTTGTAATGTTTTGGAGCAAACTCATTATACATCAGAAAGCCCTGTACGATATTTTTTTATGAAAAAGTTGTAAAGTGGTGTAAAGATTAATGATCTTTGTATTGGCACCGAAAATATATTTATTTCTCCGCGGCTTTTCTTCCAGGATGGGAAAGTGCCGCGGAGAATTTTTTGCGAAGAAAGAATTGCTATAGCTTTTGTAATTCCGGGAAAACCTTTATCTAAGAAAAAAATACAATATTAACATGAATATCATGAATATAATATTGGAGGCTGTGAATATTCCCAAATACTTCCCTCTCAGATTCCTGTTTTCTTTTGCAATATATTTGAAACTTATCAGGCTTGCCATGGATGCAATCAGAGTGCCGAGACCTCCAATATTGGTTCCGACAATTAAAGCCCGGTAATTATCTGTAAAGCCGGATAAAAGAAGCGCAGCGGGAACATTGCTCATAATCTGACTGGCAAGAACAGCAGTAAGTGTTTCCCTTCCTGCCATGATTCTTTCCAGAAAACTGCTGAATTGCGGAATCCTTCCAAGGTTGCCGATAAAAATAAATAATGCGATAAAGGTGGCAAGCAGGGAGTAATCCACCCTGCTTATATTTTCCCTGTTTCTTAGCAGCATATATATAAGAACCAATACAAGAGGAATCTGGTATGGAATGATACGTGCAACAGTGAGCAGGCAGATTGTAAATAAGATCAGGTAAGCGGCCAGGTATTCCATGTTAAGTTCTTTTCTGTCAGAGAATCCCAAAAGAGTTTTATCTTTTTCGGAACCGCATACGTGAGGTGCTTTGGCAGCGGCTACCTGTATCCATATCAGAAGAAGGATAAGTGCTGTGGCGGAATAGGGAAGCATCAGGGTTATTAATTCTGCCGCGGACATCCCTGCTCTGGCATATAGATAAAGGTTCTGCGGATTTCCGATTGGTGTGAGCATGCTTCCGAGATTAGCAGCGATTGTCTGCATGGCTACTATTTTAAGAAGCCAGTAATTGCCCAGTTCCTTTGGCAGTTTATGCACAATGATCAGTGCAAGAGGAACAAAAGTAATCAATGCCACATCATTGGTGATCACCATTGACAGGAAGAAACATAAGAGTACCAACAGCCTGATCACACCCACAGTTCCCGATGTTCCCATCAGCAATTTTTTGGCGAGTATATCAAAAACACCAACAGCCTTCAAACCAGCTACAATTACCATCAAACAGAAGAGGAGCCCGAGAGTCCTGAAATCGATATAAGTAAAATAAGCCTTATCCGGTCTGACCCAGAACATAGAAAGAAGCGCCAGGATCACTGCAATTGACAAAACGGTTTCTTTCCTGAAAAAAACATATAATTTTTGTAACATAATATTTCCTTTCCGGTCTGATACGACCGCGTATAAGTATATCACAGAAACATCCAGAAAAAAAAAATATCATTTTGTATTGTGGATTTCCAGTTTTATCAACTCTTTTTAAATGATGGGGACGATGCCAGTAGAATAGATTTTTTTATCATCATTGGTAGCCAACTTGGCTACCATTTCACCACATATAACAATCAAACTCTTTCTCTCTGCCTTGCAGCCAACCCTCAAACTCCTGCCTTGGAATGCGAATCGTTTTGCTGCTTTGTACTGCTTCTACTTTTCCTTTTTTAATCCATTTGTGCACAGTTGCCGGATTCACTCCTGCCAGAACTGCTGCCTCATTTACTGTCAGATAAACATCATTTCCTATATTTTTGCTATGACCATCTCGTTCCAGAACCGCTCTTCTATAAGCTTCAATCCTGCGATTATCTTCACCCTTCACTGTCTCTGGTATTTCGTCCGATACGATATGATAATCGTCCTGGCTGCCATACCATTCATAAAAACTCTTCTTTGTCACTCGTCTTCGATCATCAAACTCAATGGTTTTCAGAATCTCTGACTGATTCAGAAGACCATATACGGTAGATCTTGGAACGCCTAATAACCTGGCCATCTCTGGCATAGCCATGGAGCTTTCTACAATGTCACGAACTTTCTCCCGGTTCTCGGCATTTCGGTACTGTTTCTGACTTCGATACCATTTATCAAATGCTTTTTGGGGGTATCATTTCCTCTTTCACTCTTTTTGACTTCATGTTCATTATTGAGCTTGTTGTTAATTGATAATTCAAGTATAATAAACTCTATACGAGAAATGCACGTCTTGCATGAGGACTTAAATATTGATAATCCTCATGTTTAGCGATATACGGGGAGGAAATTCTCATGGGTAAACAATCCACCAGGGAAAACAAAACAATTTACCAGCTTTGCCGAGAAGCGGCAGGACTTACAAGAGCAGAGGCCAGTGAAAAAATGGATGCTGTCTCTGATTCAAAAATTGAAAAATTTGAATATGAAACACAAGAACCTACGCCTTATGATATCCTCCAAATGGCAGATGCCTATAAAAGGCCCGAGCTTTGCAATTATTATTGCTCTCACAAATGCGAAATCGGCTATCGTTATGTTCCTGAAGTAGAAATGACCGATCTGTCAAATATCATTTTGGAGACAATTGCCAGTTTAAATGAAATCAATCCTCTTACTGGTCGTCTGATCCAGATTGCCCGTGACGGTAAGATCAGCGATGATGAAATGAAAGATTTCGCTTATATCAGTAAAAAACTTGATGAAATTTCTTTAGCCATAGACTCTTTGAATCTTTGGGTAGATAAGACCGCCGGAGAACAGGGGCTTAATCTTGATCTCTTAAATGCCGAAAAAGAAAAATTAAAATAATCCATGACGCAACAAAAGGCAATGAACCATTTCTGACTCATTGCCTTTTCCTTTACATACGCTGTAATTGATTGACTATACTTTCTGTTTTCTTCCTCCTGATCCATTATGAATGTGACGTCACCAATGCTATAATGCCACCAATAATCAATAATGGAAAAGCAATGTACATCAGTCCACCTATAACCATACCAATCAATATCACCGGAAAGAAAATAACTGTACAAAGTAGTTTCATAATTCCCCAGGACGCTTTTAATCCAAATATAAAAAATTTTCCAACAAACCAAATTATACAAATTGTAAATAATAACGATAACATTTTTTACTCCTTCTAACATGTGTCTTTCATTTTTTCTGTTCTTTTTCTGCTAGATATTCAGATGTGTTCTTTATACCAAGTTTATTACTGAACGTCGGATTTTTCTCCATCTTTTCTATTATCCGGATTAATCGAATTCTCTGTGCTGCTTCCATCTGATCACCCCATTTACATTCTGCTTTTTTGTTGATATTGTCACTATAACAAATTTATTTTTCACAATACACATCCACCATGAGGAATTGCATCTTTATATTTCTCAAATTTTGAGAATTCTCTCTTTATAATTCTCTATACAAAGTATATATCTATCTATGTTGTTTCTATTATAATAAACATATCCGAGTAACACTATGAATTATTATTAAAGGTAAAGGAGTCAGTAGTAATATGCGAATTGAAAATTTACAAAATGAAAACAGAAAATATGCAAAAAGCATCGGAAACTTCCATGTGCTTGAATATGTGCAGGATGCCAGCGTTTCACCTATGAATGCAATGAATGAGTATTTCATGAGTAAAATGAATGTCAGAAGAAGACAGGTTGTTATTGATATTGATAAAGACCATTCAGCTGTTATCCAGGCTGGTTCCATGCAGTGGATGGGTGGTAATGTACAAGCCACATCTGGTGTAAAAGGCATCGGAGATTTCCTTGGAAAGGCACTCAAGGGTGCGGTTACAAAAGAAACCGCAGTTAAACCAGAATATGTTGGTGAAGGCTGTCTGGTACTGGAACCGACATATAAATACATTATTCTTGCAGATGTTGGCAAGTGGGGATCGGCCGGAATGACAATTGAAGATGGCATGTTCCTGGCTTGTGATGCAAATGTGAAAAGTAAAGTTGTAGCCAGAAAGAACCTTTCATCAGCCGTATTAGGTGGCGAAGGCCTGTTTAATCTGAGTTTGCAGGGAAATGGTGTAGTTGCACTGGAATCTAACGTTCCCGAAGATGAATTGATTGAAGTCATATTGGAAAATGATGAACTGAAAATTGATGGAAACCTTGCCGTATGCTGGTCATCAAACCTTGAATTTACCGTAGAACGATCAACCAAAACACTTGTCGGATCTGCAGTTAGCGGAGAGGGTCTGGTAAATGTTTACCGCGGAACAGGACGGGTACTGATGTGTCCGGTCGCACCGACAACTTCCTTGTTTGAGTCCACCAACACCATGGCAGCAAAGGCTGCAGCTAAATCCAGCAATACATTTGGAAAATAAGCGTAAAATACATTCTCACGTAAACAACAAACGCCGGTATAGGATTATAAAAAGTCCTGTATCGGCGTTATTAATTGTGATTATTTTATTTTTTTACTAAAATGAACCTCTTGTCATCTCTGCAAATTTTTCAATTCTTTTCAATTCCATCTGGCATACGATCTTTCTCAGTTATTTTTCGAATGACCCGGCATGGATTTCCAACTGCCAAACTATACGGCGGAATATCTTTTGTTACAACACTCCCTGCACCAATTACACACCCTTCTCCTATGGTGACACCACCGCAAACAACCACATTGGATGCCAGCCAGCAATTATCTTTTATAGTTATTGGTTTCGCATATTCAAGATTATAAAAGCTGCCATCTTCTCTCATCCTGATATTGCGTTCTTCAGGTAATAATGGATGCATAGGAGTTGCCAATGTAACATTTGGACCAATCATCACATTATCGCCTATATGTATTTCACATACATCTAAACATGTAAAATTAAAATTTGCAGAACTGAATTTTCCAAAGAACGTATTACATCCATAATCAAAATAAACAGGTGCCTGTAAATAGGGGAGTTCCTCTGTTGCTGTCAATAATTCCCTCAATATCTGTGCTTGTTCTTCTTGGTCATCTTCATCTGTCAAATTGTATTTTCTTGCTAATTTACGTGCATTCACGCGTAATTGTTCCAATTCTTTATCTGTTGGATCGTACAACTCTCCACTTAGCATTTTTTCTCTTTCAGTCATTTCCGATAGCCTCCTAATTCCGATTAGCGTATCAAATCATTTTCTTCATTCTATCACAGCCTCTATTATTCCACCATCAATCTTTCAAACCAGGTATCCATAGCAAGGATGAACTGACCTACATCTCCTTGACAAACTTGTTTGGAGAGGCTACGATACGCCCTGTGATCGCACTAAACTTCATAATTCTTCTCCTTTTGCACATTCTGTGTTTTTAATACGTGATTTATATTGCGGATATTCCGTAATAAACCGCTTAATTACATTGGCATCATTCCAGTAATGCATTGGAAAAATGACATTGCAATCTACATTTTTAAGGAAATACAGGATCCCGTCGGCATAGTGATTTCCCTGTCTCGGATCTAAAGGGACAAATGCAGCATCAAAATGCATACCCTTGATTTTCCTGATCTCCGCACGATATGCTGAAGTAAGTCTCTGGTTATCAGCTTTTGGCTCACCATCCCAATACCAGTCATTTAAGTCACCAGCATGATAAATGGTGCCTTCCTTTGTTTTGACAATAAATGCTACACCACTATCGTTAGATAGCAATGTATCGACTTGGGTGCCATTATCCAGATTATAAGTCTGATCATGATAAACATATGTGATCTTCATATCTGACAAATGTTTTCTTTTGCGTATATCTTTCGCCAAAATTGCCTGATATGTCATGCTCATGTCATCAAGGATCTCAAAAATCACAGGATTAAAATGATCCTTATGAAAATGACTGCAAAAAACAATTACTTCTTTTTTCTTGTCAAGAAGTGGTAATTCACCCTTATAATAGTCAAAAATATAGTAGCAATCTTTAGTTTCAATTAAAAATCCACTGTGGTTAATGTAAGTAATTTTCATCATATCACCTTTATAAAATAACTCCGTTTTCCCTATAAGCTTACAGACGAATACCTGGCGTTCATCCACGACCCAGAAGATGTCTAATATTCTTTTGCAATTTCCTCTGTTATCCCATATATCTCTTTGAATCTTTCTAGGTCCTCCGGCGATCTGATCAGCATGATTTCTTCGATTTTTCCGGTCCGTATGTCTTTGAATCCTGCTACTTCTTCCCCGGTACAAATGCTTGCACGAATAACTGGTTTCATATGTTCTCGGTCATATGTTTTTTTCACGATTTTCTTTTTGAATAATCCCATGCTTCATCCTCCAAATAATTACAGTAACAAGATCAACTATTTAATTTCTGGAACATTTTTCTGCATCGATTGCCAGTACAAACATCAGCGCATCCAATGCATTTCCTGGATCCTGCACATCAATAACATATGTATCAGTCATATGAAACAGTTCTTTACTAACCCGTGCAATTGAGTAACCGCTTTGATCAAGAATGCTATAGTCCCATTCCATAATGGTTCCATCAATATGCCATCCATTGTAATCAATATTATAATGTGGCGTCAGGAATGAGAATTCTTTGCTCAGGCATCCGATATAACTGCCGTTTTTATAAATTTCAAATTTAGGAAGAAAAGTAAGTACTTTCTGAACAACCATTCCTACTTCATTTCCATAGGCATCATAAATTACAAGTTTATGTCCCCAGGACAACTGGCCTTTTACTACATAAACAGTGTTGCCTGCTTCATCATCGATATCATAGCTGTCAAACCATGAAAACAGCCTTTGTTTAAACAATAACTTCATAACTTTTCACCGCTCTCTCCAACAGATATAATTGGTTCTTTATAAGTATCATAATACCATGCCGGAACACCTTAAAAAATATGTAAATTGAAGAATTAACCTATCTTATTTCACAGATTATGATAAAACATAGATTTCCGGCTATAAATCTCTACTCGTTCCCCAAAAGGTACAAAAAAGACCATTTACTGTTTTACGGTAAATAGTCTTTACATTTCAATATTCAATTTATATCATACTGAGCCACTTGTCGTCCCTGCAAATTTGAATTTGTCTGGCTCTTTACATAAATGGAGTTTCATTTTCACATCAGTCATACAGATTATCTCTTCAATTTTTATACATTCTGATTTGAATTTTTAGAACCAGTTATAAAATATTGTTCTTCGGGGTTATTACAATCTATTTCAAACAGCCGATCTAATTCATAGTTGTTTAAATATGCCGTTTTACTTATATTGGACAAGCCAATAATTACAAAGGCTTTATTATCATTAGCAATGTAATAAAACTTACCATGATAAAAAGGTTTGAGCCGATAATTCTTTTAACACGTCACAAAGCAGTTCAAAACCGGTCTGTATATCCGCTACAGCGGTGGCTTCTGCCGGATTATGGCTGATACCTCCGATACTCGGCACGAAGATCATCGCGGTCGGGAAATGCTTTCCGAATACCATCGAGTCGTGTCCGGCGCCGCTGTTCATATGCTTATACGCGAGATGTTTCTCTTCACAGTGCCGCTCGATCACCCGAATCACGTTCGGATCCATCCGTACGGACTCCAGCCAGTCATTCTGTCGAAGCCGGGTCTGAAAGCCCTTGCGTTCGATGGATTCCAGTACACGTTTCAGAAGAACCACATCTTGAAGCAGTTCCTCATTGCTACCATCGCGCAGATCGATGAGCAGATTCACTCGATCTGCAATGACATTCTGCATTCCAGGAAATACCTGTATCGCGCCATAGGTAAGGGTGGCAGAAGGAGCCTGCGCCATCATCTGACGGGTAGACTCTGTGATAAATTCCGCAGCAGCTACCACAGGATCGTGCCGTAAAGACATCGAGGTGGTACCTGCATGGTTCTGGCTTCCCTGAATGGTCAGCTCATAGTTGACGATACCGACGATACTGTCCACAATACCGATCTGCTTCTGCTCGCTTTCAAGCACCGGTCCCTGTTCGATATGCAGTTCTACGATTGCTCGAATATCGTCACGTTTCACGTTTTTCAGCGCTTCCGTCTGATACCCGGCAGATACCAGTGCTTCACGAAGTGTGACGCCATCACGGCTGAGCTCCTCGAGATCCTCTTCTTTCAGCGTGCCACAGATTGCGCGGCTCCCCTGACAGCCGGATGGAAAACGACTGCCCTCTTCCTCCATCAGACCACCCACTTCCAGGCTGTGTTTCGGAACGAAGCCCGACTGTTTGAGGTATCCCAGCGCTGCCACACCGGTCACAACGCCCAGTGCGCCATCATATTTTCCACCGTTCTTTACGGTATCCAGGTGGGATCCCGTCAGTATGGTTCCAGGTTCTGTCCCCGGAAGCCGTCCATACACGTTACCGATCGCGTCCTCTCTGTATTCAAGCCCCAGATCCTCGATCCACTCACGCAGGATGTTCTTCGCGATTTTGTCTTCCAGAGTATACGCTGCACGCCAGATCTCTCCGTCGATGCGCGTCGCATCGGCTAGCTGACACAGCATTTCTTCGATTCTTACTCCCGCTTCGTTTTTCATCATAAATGTCACCTCATTTCATAGTTTGTTTTCTTTCAATATTTCTCCGTATTCTTCTCCTGCGCGACCTCCCATTGCGTATAATCAGGTATGGCATTCCTCACTTAAAGAACTCGGTCAATTTCGATTGTTCAACAGCTTAAATGGCATATCCCATATCGTAGGCTTTTTGGAAAACACTTTGATTCTTGACCAATCCAGCATCCATCACGTTTGTTGCATATATCTTTCCTGCAATCTTGTATTCTTCCAGATGCTCTACAAAACCATTCAGATCACCAAGCGATCTTTCAATAATATCCTCACCCAGGCCAGCTGATATAATATAGTAAACCTCTTTTTTACCGAGATGCTGCCAGATTGGGTAAGTACGGTCAATAAAAGTCTTCATCTGGGCACTGATTCCATAAAAATAAACCGGAGTAGCCAGTACAAGTACATCTGCTTTTTGAAACATTTTAAGTATCTCAGCCATATCATCTTTTAATACACAGGTACCGCCATTTCTCATACAACCGTCACAGGCCCTGCAAAAACCTATATTCTGCTCCATGATACGCACTATTTTTACCTGATGCCCTTTTGCTTCTGCACCTTTTTTAAACTGCTCACATAAGATTTGTGAATTTCCTTTTTTTCTTGGTGAGCTTGAAATAATCAGTATATTTTTCATTAGTTTTTCTCCTCTCCCACTTTTCAATTCAAATAACTTTAGGTTGCCTCTCATAAAATATTCGAAAAAAACTCTTCTAGTAAACTATTGATCATCTCCAGTTTATCTGTATTAGAATTATGACCGGCCCCTTCAATCCACTTTAAAGGAATTTCCGTTTTTCGCTGCCATTCTCTGTTATACCTCATGCATGAACCGGCATGATCCTTTGTACCACATATCAACAGGGAAGGACATCTGATTTCATATGGCAGATCCTTTTCCATTGCCTCTGCCAGAATACGAAATCCATGCCCGGCAATTTGAGCATAACGATGCTGATTACCATCATAGACCAGCATCATTTCCTTCATCAGGTTTCTGCCATAATTAGAAGTTGCAACTCCCTCAGTTCCGGATTTCAAAAGCCACTTCCATGGATAATGTGCATAGACCTGGTAAAAATACAAGCGTCGTTGTATCCAAACTCAGATTATTTGACCAATAGTGAATTGTTCCGCAAGGAGTTTGATATGTACTTTCCTATTTTCATATTGGTTTTTTATATCAAATACAGTCCGCTACATCTCATCCGGCTTTTGACCATCGTGGGCTTTCCATTGACACTCCGTCAATTTCATATTTGTAAATACCGCTTTAAACGATGAATCTTCCGGACTGCATGCATAAATTCCAAATTTGATTTTTCCTGCACCAGCCCACATATGGCAAATCCTCATTTGCTTAAACCGTATTCCATCCTCAGAACATTCAATGCAATAATCATCTTCACGTCTACTGAGACGATACCACATAGATTTAATCTCTGCATCAATTTCCGTAGTTGCCCAATCTGAATATCCATTGTTTGTCACAACACTTCCCAGGTGCTGAAAATAGTCATTCTCATATTCTATAGAACCTTTCAACCAATTCTCACTGTCAAGATACATAACCACACCGCACTGATCAAAGCGATGATGGCTTTCCTTAAAATCAGTTTTCACTATAAATGAAAAAAACTTTTCCTCTGTTTCTATCTGCAGAACCGGAGCATTATCATTGCGGAAATGATAGTAAGTTCTTTGCCACAAATCAGTTCCAGGCTGTGTAATAATCTCAATTTTGTCATCTGTCAGCGTGTAATCATCAGGTTCTCTCGTCCACTTAAAATCTTTTATATTCATCTCATTATCCCTCCAAATCTCGATTGTTATAATCTTTTTCAACTCCACCTTCTTGCCCTTCGGACAAGAAGTATCCCTCGCTCAAAGAGTTCGGTCAATTCCGATTCGAAATCAAATTTACATTATTAGCAAATTCATCACCAAATTAACCATAATATCTTTCTCCTTTGGATCTGACTCTGCAATCATTAATGTTATTGCTACTAATGCACCATCACTTACCCTTTTTTGATCAGCTTTGTAAAGTATATTATTTCGAGCCAAAAATTCCAAAAATAACGATGCAGCAATTCTCTTGCATCCATCAGCATAAGGATGATCTTTTATCATAAAATACAAAAGATTGGCTGCTTTCTCTTCTAAGGAAGGATAAACATCTCCTCCAAAAACATTTTGATAAACTGCTGCAAGAATACCTTCAACTTTTCCCTTTTCTTTCTCAATCCCAAAGACATCCGAGTGAAATGAATCTTCCATTGCATTCACCATATTTCGGCAATCTTCATATGTAATTCTATAGATAGCCTTGCTTCCAGTAGGCTTTTTAAGTGATTGATGATCATACTGATCTAACAACATCAAAGCATTTGTATATAAGCTAACAGCTTTCAACACCTCTGCTTCATCTACTTCCAAAGTGCATGCAAGCATTTTTGTTTGGATATTTATTGTTCGTTGTAAAGCTTCTAATCTTTTTTCATTGATTGCATACCCCTGTATGATATACTGTTTTAGAACACTATTAACCCATTTTCTAAATTCTACTCCTCGATTAGATTTCACTCTATAGCCTATAGAAATAATCATATCTAAATTATAATGTTCAACTTGATACACTTTTCCATCTGAAGCAGTTGTCGCAAAATTTGCGACAACTGAATTATCCAACTCTTCTTTTAATGCATTATTAATATGTTTCCCAATTGTCTTTACATCTCTTCCAAACAATTCGGCTAACTGTTTTCTATTAAGCCATACAGTATTATTTTTTATAGGCACAGTTAACTTTATTTCTTTATCGGCAGTTTCAAACAAAATTAATTCATTCTCCATGTTTGCTTTCCCTTCTGAAAATACAAAAAAATGCCAACAGTTAAAACGAATTCAATAATAAATTTTCTATAATTTAGTCCTATAAACTTGAAGTTATCGGCCTGCTTTACAGTTCATAATAATACAGACAGATATTTTGATAGGTTCCATCTTTCATACGAAAACCTTTCGGTACCACTCCAATCTTCGCAAACCCCAGTCGTTCGTACAAATGACGCGCATGAAGATTGTTTTCCACTACAGCATTGAATTGCAAAATTCCAAAGCCATGCTGCTTTGCTTGTGTAAGACAATCAGTTACTAATTTTTCACCGATATGCTCGCCGCGGTAATCTGTAGCAACAGCGTAACTCGCATTTGCAATATGCCCGCAGCGACCGATATTGTTTGGATGCAGGATATAGAGCCCCACGATTTTTCCGTTGTCATCTGCAACACCACAATATGTCTGTGCTGCAAAAAAGTCAGCACCCGTTTTATCATTCAAAAAATCTTCTTGTGGAAAAGCCTCACCATCTTCCACAACTTTATTCCAGATATAAACCATTGCAGAAATGTCTTTTTCCATATACTTTCTGATTTCCATAATCTTTCCTCCAACTTCCGATTTGTTTATTGTCCTTTTATAACGGTTGACCAATTGTTTTCAATAGTCTTTATATGTTTGAAAGGAATTCTTCTATTAAACTATTTATCATCTCCGGTTTATCTGTATTAGAATTATGACCGGCCCCTTCAATCCACTTTAAAGGAATTTTCGTTTTTCGATGCCATTCTCTGTTATACCTTATGCATGAGCCGGCATGATCCTTTGTACCACATATCAACAGGGAAGGAGATTTGATTTCATATGGCAGATCCTTTTCCATTGCCTCTGCCAGAATACGAAACCCATGCCCGGCAATTTGGGCATAACGATGCTGATCACCATCATAGACTAGCATCATTTCCTTCATCAGATTTCTGCCATAATTAGAAGCTGCAACTCCCTCAGTTCCGGATTTCAAAAGCAACTTCCATGGGTAATGTGCATATACTGGTTCCATTCTTTTCAGAAGCCAGATCTCCACTGCTGTCACATAGTTTCTCTGGAGCGGTGCTGAATCAATGGAAATAAAACCTGCCAGCCGGTCAGGATACAATTGTGCATAAGCCTGTCCCACATATCCTCCCATTGATTGACCGATTATAATTGGTTTTATGATTTCTTCTTTTTCAAGAATCCCATTCAGCCATTTTGCCTTATCAAACAGATCAAATTCAAACCGAAACGGCCAGGAAGAGGCATGAGCCGGTGCATCCCATACAATAATATTATATTTTTCCACGAAATACTCAACCTGTTTATCAAACAGTCTATGGTCAGCAGTCAACCCCGGAAGAAATACAAGCGTCGTTGTATCCAAACTCAGAATACTTAACCAATAATGAATCGTTCCACAAGGAGTTTGATATATACTTTCCTTCACAAGTTCACCTCCACAATTTCCTTGTATTATTATTTCCCGTAGTTCTCCTCCCAGTAATCATACGCATCATCATATCCGCCATCATAATTTCCTCCACCGAATTCCTCAGCCCAGTCATCGGCGAAATCATCCGGATCATCATAATTATAAACATCATAAGAATTGCTGTATGTATTGTATGAACGCGATGGAGTACTCTTTTTTCCAGAAGAATAACTTCTTTGGGATTTACTGGAATAGCTGTTACTCGTACTGTTTTTTCTTTGAGAATTTTCATATGCTCTTTCTCTTTTCATCGCCTCTTCATAAATACTGTTAATATGCTCCATGCAATAGTTTGTTCCCCAATCTTTTTTGTTCCAGCATCCCGGTTCATCACAGTAAAGATCCACTACCTTCAATGTAATTATGATTATCAGCTCAACACTAATGATTACTGTCGCTATGATTTTAAAAGTCTTTGAATAAAAAAAATCCGGCAGTCACATATCTCTTCTCCTTTATCTCCTTTATCTCTTTTATCTAATTCTGATGTTATCAGTTTACATCAAATAGCAGTGCATAAATCCGCACAACCAACGGATTTTCCAGAACTAGTAGTTCTAAAGTATACTTCGTTTTCACGACATCATTTCTAATACAGATTTTACCGTACTTTTTAATCTCAGTCCATCCTTTATACCCAGGCGATAGAAAAACTCTTCTGTCTCTGCTCCGCTGGCAAATATTTCATCGCAATACTTCGTAAGCACTTCCTCTTGTTCCGGAGACAGTGTTTCCAAAAGCTTCTGGTATTCCTTCTCTATATTTTCATTATATGGCCGTGTATCTTGATTTGATTTCCATTCAGAATATGCTTTGCTCATACGATTGGAGATCATCTTATCAACAGACTCCTCTACGTCTTTTGACACCTTTGAGAGAGACTCTTGCTTTTGAACTTTTTCGTTCTTCGCTTTTTCAAGTGTTGACTCGTCAATATAGTGAATAATTTCTCTCAAATTTGACTTCATATGGATTATGCACAGTTCGTTTTTTTCATAAAACCTATTCTGTTTTTCGACTTCTGTGCTATAATGCTTTATTATAAAAATTCCCATGGACAAAACGAGGTGAACCAAGTGAAAAAACAAACACTTGTGCCTCTTATCACTTTTTTACTGGGCATATGCCTTATTAGTTTGATTGTATACAAAACAGACACCCACGAAAAAGAGCAGAGACACATAACAGCACAATTAAACGTAGCCACCTATGGCGAACAAATAAAGAATGAAATTACAAATGGAATTGAGATCACAGATACCTTGAAGCAAATCTTAATAAGTGAAGATGGCGAAATCCATCAGTTTGAAACAATTGCAGGAAATCTTATGTCTGATTCTATTGAAAGTGTACAGCTCGCTCCTAATGGTGTTGTTACAGATATTTATCCGGCTAATGAAAATGAGGCAGGTAAGATTGATTTGATCCATGATAAAGACCGCGGAAAAATTTCCTGTTACGCAAGAGACAACCATACAATCATTACGCAGGGCCCCTTCAAATTAAAACAGGGAGGATATGGAATTGCAGTCCGCAATCCCGTATACCTGAAAGATAAAAACGGACATGAGTATTTCTGGGGATTTACTATTGTTATCCTGCGTGTTCCGGATATTTTTTCAGATTCAATCAGTGCACTTTCAAATTTTGGATACGAATACAAAATTTCAAAAACAGACGCTCCATGGAGTGATACTTATAAAGTGGTTTATCAATCAGATGGGCAAATAAATCGTCCTGTTTCTTATATATTTACAATAGGAGACGAAAACTGGAAATTTGAAGTAACTCCTAAAAGTGGATGGAGAAATGCCACATTACTGATAATCATCATCGGAATTTTTCTTACAATAAGCCTTCTCCTGTCAGTTCTTACCAGAGTATGGTTAGTAGCAAAAGAACATAAGGAAAAGTTTCAGATACTGGCGCGCACAGATTCTCTTACAAATATTTATAACCGCTATGGATTTGATGAATTTGCAGAAAAAATGATTCAAAAAAATCCAAAAACACATTTTGTGGCTGCGCTCCTTGATATCGATGATTTCAAGTTTATTAATGATATCTATGGACATAATTACGGAGACAGGGCACTAAAGAATCTTGCAGACAGCATGAAGACTTTTTTCCCATCCGATGCATTACTTGGAAGAAATGGTGGTGACGAATTCTGCATTCTTTTACCAAATTGTACCTTTGCAGAAGCAGCTATACAGCTGCAGAAATTCACCAAACTTCCTAAATCATTCTCATACCATGGTAAGGAACATGCATTTTATATTTCTCTAGGATATGCAGAATATCCAACATTTGCATCCAATCGTTCACAACTCATGCGCTGCGCAGATGCCGCTCTTTATGAAATAAAACTTCATGGAAAAAATGGATGTATGGTCTACAGAGAAGGACTTCGGTCAGGTGCCCGCAAACAACTTGGATTCGCATTCAAGGATATCTCTGAACATCTTCCAGGTGCATTCATCATATACAGAGCTGACAAAGAAGATGATGAACTATTTTTTGCAAATGATGAATTTCTTCATATGTCCGGATATAAAGATATAGATGAACTGTTCAGACTTACTGAGAAAAGTTTTCGCAACTTGATTCGTGAAGATGAACAGCAACAGATAGAATCAAGTATCTGGGAACAGATTGACAACGGCAATGAAAATGACTATATTCACTTTCATCTTCGAAAAGCTGACGGAACTTATTTTTCTGTTCTTGATCATGGAAGAATTGTAGATAGCCCGCAATACGGGAAAGTATTTTATGTATTGTTCATGGATTGGGAAGATATGCATATTCGTTACAATGATAAATTCGCAAGATAAAATATTGCAAAAAACAGAGCGTATAATCTATTTTCATATAATGTTTATGTCAGCAAGCTCTATCAAAAGGAAATCGACTTTGTTGCTCAGAGAAGCAACGAGAAGTTTTATATTCAGATCAGCGACAACATTTCCGGGCAGTAAACATTTGAGAGAGAATGCTTTCCTCGGCTTCAGATTCGAGATGCTTCCTTTATACCTGTCCAAGCTGTGGAGAGACCTTTCGTTTAAACTACTCTACACTCTATCACCAGATGGAAGATCTTATCATGATTTATCTGGTTTCTGAATCAGAAGTGGCCGAAACATATGATTTGTTTTATGGAGAACATGCTATGGCTGATTTTCGTACCGAAAAGTACTTAAACCGGATTGTAACGCCTGCAAATCAGCTCGTTGAAAAGATACAGATTTTTGATGCTGGTAAGGATGACAGGATAATGGAACTTGTTAAATTACTTGCGGCAGATTCTATTCTTAAAAATGATCCTGATAAAGAATTTGATGAACTGTGCTTTGCTGTCGACAACGACGGAACAAATATTCTTGTAATCATTAATAAGGGTGAGATTACTGGTGCAGTTGACATTGACAATATGTATGAATTTGCTTCTTCACACTGCGATGATTTCAAGGATCTCCGCGATGATGAGGATATTGTTATCAATCAGGAGTGGATCCTTAACAAACTTTCTGAAAATGAAAATGAATAATATATTTGGTGGCTACACCCCCAAGCCTCTGTTGAATCAATAACGCTGGTACTGGATATCAAAATCCCGCACCGGCGTTATTGATTGTAATTATTTTACATTGACAAAATGATAGATTGTCAGCTCTGCAAACTGGAATTGTTCAAGCTTTTCAAATACTAACGTCCTTAATTCTGTTCAATAATTGATTTATAGTAGTTACCAAAGTCAGCAAGTGAATTAACAATTGGAAGCATTTTTGTTCCGAGTTCCGTTAAGCCGTATTCAACTCTCGGTGGCCGTTCATGGTAATCGTGGCGATATGCCAGCCCATCACTCATCATTTGTCTTAAACTATCTGTCAAAACCTTTTGTGAAATACCATCTATACTTCGTTGTAGCTCATTGAATCTCCATGGACGCTCTTTTAAGTTACGCAAAATCAGCAGTTTCCATTTTCCTCCGATAAGAGATACTGCTGTTGCAACTGGGCATTCCGGTAATTCTTCTTTTGCTCGCATAATTCTCACCTCCGAGTCTATTGTAACACATTCATTTTTGAGTGTACAGTTACAAAAAGGTGCGTACTTGTTTTTGTATGTGTCTCACACTATACTAATACCAATCAACCAGAAACTACAAATTAACTATGGAGGTTATTATGGCAAATTACACAAAAACAACTATTGGAAAGGAAAACCGAATTGAGCTGCATGAAAAGTTGTCTTTAACAGGTGCAGAAATCAGTTTAAACGAACTACCTGCAGGAGCAAATGTCCCATTTGTTCATTCTCATAAAGAAAATGAAGAAATCTATGGAATTCTTTCAGGTAACGGCAAAGCCATAATTGATGGAGAAGAAATTAGCCTTTCAACTGGAGACTGGCTAAAAATCGCACCTACTGCAAAGCGTCAGTTTTTTGCATCCGATATTTCTGGAATTACTTATATCTGCATTCAGGTAAAAGAAAATTCTCTGGAACATTTTACAGCAGAGGATGCCGTAATCGGCTAATTAAAAGTATTTATTTACAAAAATGCACAGTTCACGATAAGCTAAGAACTGTGCATTTCTTTTTTGTTCAATATTACGTTTTCTCAATTTTTCAAACAAGAAGTTATCAGTGATTATCTTTTAGAAAACAGCCAACTACAGCGACGCCAAATCCAAGAACACCTAGTAGACAGTAAATTAATTAGCTAGACCAATGTCTTCCTTTCCAAAGTTATCCATTTTATATTTCCAATGGTAGACTACTGGTACTTCATTCACCTCATCAAAGTATTTGTAGATACGGATATGTATGAATTTGCTTCTTCACACTGCAATGATTTCAAGGATCTCCGCGATGATGATGAAATAGTTATCAATAGGGAGTGGATCCTTAACAAACTTGCCGAAGCAGAAAACGAATAGTATATTTGGTGGCTACACCCCAAAGCCCCTGTAGAATAAATAACGCCAGTACTGGATATCAAAAATCCCGCACCGGCGTTATTTATTAAAATATTTTGTTTTTTAATCTTCAACACTCTCTACTGAAACTTCTTTTTTCTTCCTACTTTTACCAGAAATCATCTTGTGTCCTGTATAAATAGCCATAATCATGCAAAGCAAAAAACTTGCTGCAAAGTACTTATGGCCTTCTTTTGATCCCTTATAACCTGTATAAAAAGTTCCAAGCATTGTAATCAGTGCACCGATAGACCAATATTTATGTGATTTCATTCAGATACCTCCTGCCGTTTTTCTTAATCATATACCTTTTAAAAGATATATACAAACTGGAATTTGACAAGTACCTTATAGCTTCATATTTTCAAACCTATTATATCAATTTTTTCTTGATTTAATCATAAAAAATGCTATACCAGCAACTATTATGTATCCGAACAATGAAATAACAGATGATTCAATTCCAAACTCACCACCTGTGATGGCGAAATCTTTTGAATTAAGTACATATGTCATTACAGAATATTTATCCATTTTTTCCCCAATGGCTAATCCTCCACCAATAATCACAACGTTCCAGATAGCATGAACTATTCCACTATTCCAAACTGAACCACTTTCTATTGCAATCATCGAAAACATAACGCCTACCATCGTTCCGGCGATAATTACTAATAAACAACTGCCTATTGAAAAATTCTGTCCAAGAACATGTACAATACCAAATAACATTGATGGAACAATTACAGCCACCTTAATATTCCATCTCTTCTTTAATGCATTAAGTATAACTCCTCTAAACACCATTTCTTCAACAAATCCAGCCGCTATTCCGGTAAATGCAACCCCTGCACTTAAAGTATTGAACATCTGATTTCCATTCATATTTGAGGATACATACTTACCGTTGAATATTAAAAGATAACTTCCTTTTATAACAAATGGTAATAATACAGCTATCAAAATCCATCTTATTTTAATAGCAAATTTAGGCATTCCGAAATCCGAAGTCGGCAATTTAATAATTTTGCTAATAAACATTTTCAGAATAAGATATGTCAATCCAGCATATATAATTCCAGCGATAATATTACAAATGCCAGTTGGAATTTTTATTATAACAAACATACTTGCAATGGATTGTGCAATAATCTGTGTAATTATTAAAATAAATATGGCAACAAATGATGTGCTAATTGCTTTTTTTGTACTCATTTTATTTCTCCTTTATAACTTTCGATTTGCACTTCAAATCGTTTTCTTTATTCTATCACAACTTCTATTGATCCGCCATCAGTCTTTCGAACCAGGTATTCATAACAATGATGATTGGCCTGCTACTGGCAATTCTTGCAGCATTTCGTCAAGAGTTTTCTGTTTCACGTATTTCTGCACATACACCCAATAGGCAACGCTACTGGCTTCTGATACAATGTCAGCTATGGTTTTGCGCATAAGCTCTTCAAATTCAGCAATTTCTTCTTTTGGGACAACATCATACAGTGTTGGTGCCTGATGACTTAATTTTACTCCATTTTTATTTGCATCTTTAAGCAGATTCTTAACTTTTTCTCTTGAATTCTCCGGTACTTTCATGTACGCCCAGATAAATGCTACCACATCAGACGGTGTGTCTTTTTTAAGTGGTGGTACGCTGCTTTCTGTTTTTGGTGTTTTCATAATGCGTACCGTCTTATTCGTTTTCCGCTCCTCTGGAAATATGACGATCACATCTTTCTGGTCTAATTCCTCTAACGCTTTTTTGCTGACTCTCTGTACTTCCTTATTTACATAAAGATACGCCCGGTTTTCTTTGATCGCTTCTTCTGATATATCTACGCAATCCCAGGTAAGCCCCAGTAGTTCTCCTATTCGAAGAGAACCGGCAAAGGCAAGGTTCATACACAATTTCAGGCACTCATTTTCACACACATCCAGAGCATATGCAAAGGTCTCTGCATCCCATATTACCCGTTTCTCTGATTTATGCTTTGGTACCGTCGCTTTAAATGCTGGATTCTTCTCCATGATATCCCACTTCACAGCCTGATTAAAACAACTCTTCAGCAGCTTATGTACATCACGGATTACACTGGTAGATACGAACTCGCTTCTGACATTTCCGTTCAAATCTGGAACGGATGGCGTCTTTGTCAGCGTCTTATAGTAAATCTCCAGAAATCTGGTATTGATATCCGTCAGTGGAGTTTTTCCAATGATAGGCAATATATAATTCTTCAGCAATGACATATTCCCGTCACAGGTAGACAATGCCCACCTATCTTTTCCATACAGTTCTACATACTCATTTATCAGATCCTCCAACGTCTTACAGTTCGATACGATAATACCGCCTTTTTTCTCTTTCAGTTCAATTTCTGCTTTTCTGATTTTAGCTGCGTTCTTTGTATCATACGTTTCCCACTTCTGTTTCCGCTTTCCATCTGTATCTTTACAGTAATATACGACACAATATTTGTTATTTTTCTTCTGTATCGAAGCCATGCTATACCACCCCCTTTTCCTTCCGCTTCAATAACCACTGTTCAAATGCTTCTCTTGGAATACGAATAATCTTTCCTGTTTTTCTGACCGAGATTTTTCCTGTGGTGTACCAATAAGCTATGGTTGCAGGCTCCACTCCTGCCAGTTCTGCCGCTTCCGGCACTGTCAGATACTCCAGACATTTTTTCTCCTGGCTGTGATCTGCTTCTACAAGACATCTTCGCTTATAATTCTCATATTCCCGTTTTTCTTCCAACTCCAATTCTTCATATTCAAAATTAAACAGCTCATAGGTATCCTGTGCCTGCAAGAATCGCTCAAAGCTCTCCCTTGTCACCCTTCTCCGTCCGGCAATTACAATGACGTCCAGCAATGGGGCATATTTTTTACTGCTCAGGATTCCATATACGGTACTTCTTGGAACATCAAGCAGCCGGGCCATTTCCGGCATACTGAGACTGGCTGCCTCTGCAGCTGCATCTTTCTTACGATCTTCCTGTGTACGGTATCTGGACTGGCTGTGATACCAGTCCCAGAAAGCATCCGTCGGCACTCGCAATCTTTCATTCACGGTAACTGTCTCAATATTGTTTTTCTTCAATATCTCATATACCGTTGCGTTGTCCGTCCCCAGCATTTCCTGTATTTCTTTTGGGGAATAAGATCTGAGCCTCAACTCTTTTCCCGGTGCTTCCCCATTGACTTTGTGATACCAGTCCTGATTGGCATACCACTTTTCAAAACTGGCAATTTCAACCCTCATCTTTCCAAGCAATGTTTCTGTCCGAAAATAGTTTTTATGAACCAGCCAGTAACGATCTGTCTTCTTTAATCCCAACATATCCCCCATCTCGTGGACACTCATCCACTTTCGGGGTTTTGCCGGTGATCCAACTCTTTGTATCACTGCCATGTTTCACGCTCCTCCCATTCATTTTTCTTAAATCATATCTCACAATACGCAAATAATTTAGGATGTCACAGAAGCATTTCCCTTATCCAACCACTCGTCAAAACTCTTCTTGGAAATGCGGTAGCCACCGCCTTCTAACTGAATCCAGCGGAACTCATTTTGTCTCAACAGCTTATAGACCGTTGATCTGCTGACATCCAGCATTTCCTGTAAATCCTTCACCGTATAACATCTTTTTTCTGCCATATTTTCACTCTCTTTCTATCTGTTTTGATTTTATTTCTAAATACAAAAATCATGAAAAAGTTAAGAGTGCCGTTCTCACTCTTTAACCTATTTCATACATTTTCCGCATTTTCTTTAAGATTGCACTGACCTTCTGAGACATACGAACCTTTGAAATTCCCAGTTTTTTCGCCAGTTCTACCTGCTTCATACCATCAAAGTAGATGGACTTGATAATAAACTGTTCATGTTCTGACAGCTTTGCGATATTCTGATGCAATTCTGCAGATTCAGCCTGCAGAATTACCAGATCTTCTACGCTCCGCTGGCACTCATCCGGTAAATCCTGCACTCCGATTCCATCTGTATTCTCACTGAAAACACAGTCCAGAAGCTCTGTCCACTTTGTTTTTCTTGTCATGGTTTCCGGGTCTTCCGGCTGCCACTTTTTACTTCTGTAAACTTCATTACGGTAAGCGGAAAGCATTGCCTTGGCTACCTCTCTGGTTATTTCATAAAATTTCCCATCAACTTTTGCATAAAATTTGTCATTGAATTTATATGGATGCTCTACATACATCGTCCGTTCCTCCTGAATTTGAAATCTGTTTCGTGTTCCAAATTCAAGAGCGGAGGGGACCGGCTCCTTCTGATGCCTCTGATCATGCGTACTGATTTCCTTTCAGGCCACCAGATCAGGCAGACCTGTGGCTTATTGGCCGGAAATCAAAATTTCAGGGCAACAAAAAAAGCCCCTCCGGGGTGCTAACCCGAAAGAGCTTTTCTAATAATCATATGAAGTTTTCCTGCTGTTCTTTTATTTCCAGCATAATCAGTATAACAGTTCAAAGTATCAGGGGTATCTCAAATACCTGCCGTAAAGTATCACTGATTCCTATAAAAGTATCATCATTTGATACTTTTTAAATTGACATAAAAATACACCGGAACTCACCAGCCCGATGTATGATCTTTCTATTTATTTAATGTGCCATGATCTTTCTCATGTTGAGCAATTGCCTGACGAATCAGATACATCACTTCTCCATTGATAGAACGCCCCTCAAATTCAGCAAGACTTTTCAATTTTCCGTGCGTCTCAGAATCAATCCGAAGACCAAGATGTTTATCTTTTTCCATATGGCTTCCTCTCCATTTGATAAGTACAAAATAAGTTCATAATACAAGTACATTTTAAGTACAAAACATGGTAAAATGGTTTAAATGAACTTGTTTTAAGTACTCTATATTTTATTATTAGGGGAGAGCATCAAAAATATGAAGAAAGAAAAGCGATATTATCAAATCCGAATGGATTATTTCTGGCTTTCCATTCTGGCAGTCATAATACTGCATGATGTTTCATCGTTTTAAATTCTTCATCGGTTAATTTTTCTGGTTTTTCCAGAATCTCATTCCCGATTGCGACCTTTCCTATGTCATGTAAAGCTCCGGCAATATACATTTTCTGACAGATATCCTCATCAAATCCCATGAACCTTGATATTTTTTCCGCACCTTCCGCAACACCCATTGAGTGGTTACTTGTAAAGGGTGATTTATAGTCCACAATATGGGCAAAAAGATCTGCAATAGCTTTAATCTGTGCAAAATTAAGTTCCAGCTTTATTCTGGGTACTTTCTTCCACAACATCGTATCCAGGGTTTCATTATCAATCATATGAATTTTTTCATCTGAAAAAGCATTAAAAAAAACTTCCACGCAGAAGGAATCAAACAATTTATCTTTTGACTTTATTACAAATTCTTCTGTTCTTTTCCACTCATCCGAATCTGATTTCATAGATCGGCAAAATATATCTATCGTATCACACATATGGATAATCCTTGCAAAAAACGGTACTTCATTCCATTGTTTTCCAAAAGGTTCACTTCCATCAGCGTTTTCATGGGGGGGTACAGTATGACATTAGATACATCATTATGAAACGGTATATTTTTCAGAATTTTTTCTCCTATGGTACAATGCCTTCCCAGCTTCGTCACCCCGTTACGTAAAGCGTCATTTTGAAGCTCTTCCTGAATATATTGTGCCACTGCATTGTCTGTCGTGCAGCAATGCACACTCTGCCAGATCCTGCAGGCTTTGACCCTGTATACCCATTTTTTTCAGCAGTACAAACCGCCATATATGCCACACGTTTAGAATGATTGTTTGTTACTTTAATCAGCTCTGCCTCTACACAGTCCAATGCATATGAGCAGGCTGCTAATAACCCCAGCACATCAAATTTCATTTTTGATCTTGTCTCCTCCTTTGTTCTGTTTTCTGAGAAATCTGGAATATGCTTACCATGACAGATTTCTCAACCTCGGATCAATAAAAGCATATGTTTTGTCTTTTCTTTAATTTTTCCATGACCGTTGGATATTTTTTATAATCTGTGTGAGGTAAGGCCTGGGCAGCTACCATCTGTTCCAGAAAATCATCCACTTCCGCAAATTGTATATAAGTCATTTCTTCCAGTATCTGATCAATATCTGCAAGAAGTTCTTTGTTCAGCAAAAGCTTCTGTGCTCCTTCCAGCGAAGAATTTCCAGCATTGATCATCTTCTCCCGTTCCATGTCAGGATACATCCCAATGGTAATGGCTGATTCCACAGATACATATTTTCCAAAAGAGCCGGCTACATAAAATCGATCTGCCTGATTCAGTTCAAGTCCAGATTCCCGGAGCATGATCTCAACCATTATATGTGCTGCGGCTTTGGTAAGAATAAATTCGTCGATATCTTTCTGATAAAAATACAGACCCGGAGCATATTCTATGCAAAGCTGACCTTCTCGTTTCTGAATAAGATTCGTTTTTTCAGGAGAAAACTTACCACGAATATCTATCCAGCCTTCTAAAAAAAGTTCCGCAATCAGATCGACAATACCGGAACCGCAGATACCCTTAGGGCTAATTTTTCCTGAAGAGTTACCAATTACATGAACATGGATTTTTCCACCTCTTATCCTCACGCTGTCCACTGCTCCGGCATCTGCCCTCATCCCGGTGTGTACTACACCGCCTTCCAATGCAGGCCCCGCCGCACCGGCGCCGCAAAGAAGAAAATCTTTATTTCCTATCACAAGTTCACCGTTGGTTCCAATGTCAAAGAAAACACTGATTCCATCCTTTTTATATAATTCCGTTTCAATCATTCCACTGATGATGTCACCACCCAGATAATTAGACTTCGCCGGATAACAATATACATAACCATTCAGCGGAATGTCCAGATCTTTTGCCGGCTGGAATCCCGGACGGTCTGCATGAACAGCATGTGGCGTATAAAAGACACAGAAAGCATCTATTCCCAAAAGAAAGTGGATCATGGTGGTATTGCCTGCTACTACCATAGACAGACATTTTCGTGACACCGGATGCTTTACATCCAGCTTATCCATGCACTCTATAATAGACTCAACTGTAGCAATCCGTATCTCTTCCAGTTTTTTCCTGTCATCTTTGCAGAAAAAAATACGTGATAAAATATCGGTTCCCCACTGAATCTGTTTATTAAAGCAGCTTTCTTCTCCCAATATCTCACCACTATTACAATCTAAAAGTCTCACCACTACCGTTGTACTTCCAAGATCCACAGCCAGCCCATAATGCTGTCTGGCTGTATCTCCGCTTTCTATATCAACCAGCTCCCATTTTTCTCCATTCCAGGAAATCGAAACGGTTATTTTCCAACCTGCACGATCAAGTAATGGATATAGTTGTCTCAACATGCGAACCGGAATATGAACCTCCTCTTTCACGCCCTCCGCGGATAAAGCTTCCAGAATGCGCTGCTGGTCTGAACGCTGATCCTCTTCGGTTGGAACAGAAAGATCAAGATATAATTTTCGGCTAAGACCTCTCATAGTATTCATCTCCCTACAATTTGTGCATTTTTTATTCTGTAAAAAAAGAAGGTCATCCGTTATATCACATACTTGACATCCTTCCTTACCTCCGCTTTCTTTATCACTTTTTCAAAATCTGATGCCGGATGTTTGCACAAAGGACATACAAAATCATCCGGTAATTCTTCTCCTACATACTCATATCCACAGATCCTGCAACGCCATATTGTCTGACCATCTTCTGTTTTTCCTACTGCCTGTGGCTTAGGTTTTATGTGATTCTGATAGTACTCGTATGTTACAGAAGGGATATCACTTAAGACTTCCATGTCTGTTATTTCACCAATAAACATCGTATGGGAACCCAAATCTTCTGTTTTATTAACACTTACAGAAATATACGCATTTGTTCCTTCTGTGATATAGTAAATTCCATTTTCGCCCCTTGCACATTTTTCAAATGTTTCAAACTTATTCATATCCCGCCCGGATTGAAAACCAAAATGTTTAAATAATTCAAACTGGGCACTCTGGCTTAATACTGACACTGTGAATTTTCCGGTTCTTTGGATCATTTCATGTGTATAATTTGCTTTATTTACACAGATACTTAATTGATTAGGTTCTGATGCCGCCTGGATTGCAGTGTTAATGATACAGCCATTATCCTCTTGGGCTTCTCTGCAGTCAGTACAAATAATCCGTAACTCAGCTTATACATCGCTTTTTTATCCATTCTGCTCCTCCTTCATCTTCTCCCTGCATCTCGGACAAATGCCTTTAAAGGAAATATCATATTCCAAAAAATCAATTCCATGCGTATCATGAATTCTTTTCATTAAATCCGGTATTTCCTCCATATCTACATCCGATACCTCACCACATTTTATACATCTCACATGATAATGATTTTTCAATGTGATATCGAACCGATTTGCTC
Source organism: Blautia sp. OM07-19 (assembly GCF_003481595.1). Classification (NCBI taxonomy): domain Bacteria; kingdom Bacillati; phylum Bacillota; class Clostridia; order Lachnospirales; family Lachnospiraceae; genus Blautia; species Blautia sp. OM07-19. Next base: position 130,047 of record NZ_QULA01000006.1, on the reverse strand, counting down.
CATCTGGCACTTCAACCTTTCTCAGAGCACCTTCTTCTGACAGTATATCAAGATTTCTATATACTGTTCCTTTTCCAATGGTAGGATATTCTTTTTTTAGAAATTCATATACTTCATTTGCTGTAACATGCCTTTTCATTTCATATACAGCATTTTTCACAAGATCTTTCTGAATTGTATTTCTTCTGTTAGTCATTTGCCCTCCTTATTAGGATTTATTCTTAATTAGAAGTATATATCAGAAGTTTAAAATGTCAATAGAAAATTAGTAATAATTACTATTATTGAAATAATAGCACTTTGTAAATGTCCCTTTTTCGCACAATCTTATTCCATAATTTTTCGTTCAAAAACATATTCTATTTCAGATGATAAATCTCTTCTAAAATTGTATCCAAGTCTGTCAAACGTTTGTACGTCTGCAGGATTTTCAATTTCTTTTTCTGCCATATATCTGACCATCTCACCACGAGCCATCTTAGCATATGTACCTTTTGTTACCAGTTTATCCCCTGATTGTTCACAAAACGTAACCGTAATATATTTGTCTTTATCTGATAAATATTTTTCTATACATTTCGAGTATTCTTTTGATGCAAGATTAATGATAATCCTGCTGTCATCAAGCACTGAACGATATAATCTTTCACCCCAATAGTCATATAGATTTTTGGTATCTTCTATTTCAGCTTTCGCCTTCATCTCCAGGCGATGCCTTCTTTCATCAGCATAATCATTGTATCAGGATAAAGTTCACAAAGTATCCGCAATACATTCCCATAAGTTCATGTCATTATTGAAATTGTACATATTTCAGTATGAAAAGTTCACCATTCAAATTCTGATTATTATTTCTCCACATACTCTTCTGCCATATGTACTGCCATAGCACCATCTGCCACTGCTGTTACTATCTGACGAAGTAACTTTGTTCTGACATCTCCTACAGCATAAACACCCGGAATACTCGTTTCAGTGTTTTCACCTGCCACAATATATCCTTTATTATCCAGTTCTATCTGATTATCTAAAAAATCTGTTGTCGGTTTTCTTCCTATACTCACAAACAGGCCGTCACATTCTATAATGTTTTCTTCTCCTGTAACTGTATCTTTCAACCGCACACCAGTCAATCGTTCTCCATAAATCAGTTCATTTACTGTATTGTTCCATCGAAACTCTATATTTTCAGTTTTCATCAGCTGGTCATGGTAGATTTTCGTTGCACGTAATGTATCTCTTCGATGAACAATGATGACTTTCTTAGCAATTCGACTTAAAAGAACAGCATCTGATACAGCAGAATTTCCACCACCAACAACCACCACGATCTTATCTTTATAAAACATACCATCACAGGAGGCACAATAAGCAACCCCATGACCTATCAATTCTTTTTCTTTAGCGAGACCAAGTTCTCTTGGATTTGCTCCAGTAGCAATCACTACTGTTTTTCCAATATAAATTCCCGAACTAGTTTCTACTCTCTTAAGCTTTCCTGTTAAATCCATATTAAAAACTTTAGCATATTCACTTTTAGCGCCAAATTTTTCCGCCTGTTTTTGCATTTTCTCTGCCAATGAAAATCCGTCAATTCCATTTTCAAAACCAGGATAGTTATCAATCTGCCAGGTCAATGACATCTGACCACCTGCAGATAATTTTTCTAAAACAATGGTATCAAATCCTGCTCTGGCTGCGTATAATGCTGAAGTATACCCTCCAGGTCCTCCCCCCACGATAATCATATCGTAAACATGATTTTCATTCATACAGCAGTCCTCCTTTTATTTTTCCAATGCTTCATTAATAAAATTCTCTATCATTATTTTTGATTCAGGTGCAACAATAGAATCTATTGCCTTTCCATTTCGATATAAAACCAGCGTAGGAATCACCTCAATCTTTTCAGCTTCTGCAATCTGTGGTTCTTCATCAATATTTACTTTTCCAGCAACAAGAATATCGCTGTATTCTTCACTTATTTTTTCATAAGCTGCTCCAATTCTACGGCAATAACCACACCAAGGTGCCCAGAAATCAACCAAAACCGGTTTTTCCTTATGAATTAATTGTCCAAACTTTTCTTTATTTATATTTATAGATGTCATATTTTTCAACTCCTTCTCCTATTTGAACTTAATATACCCCAAATAAGTGCTTGCTTCCGTGATGATATCACAGAAAAGATAATTTACTTTATTACACTTCTTTTTATTTCTATTTATGGCATATGCCAGTTATATAATTGACGCATCTAAAAAAAGCAAGTATACTATGTTCGTAAAGGAGATGACTGCTATGAGCTTCGAAAATTATTTTCCACTATGGAATGACTTAAATACAGCACAGAAAAAACTAATTTCAGACAATTTAATCACACGGGATGTAAAAAAAGGAACGATCATTCACAATGGAAACCTGGACTGTACTGGATTATTACTGGTTAAATCCGGGCAGCTTCGAACTTACATACTTTCAGATGAAGGACGGGAGATTACACTTTACCGTCTGTTCGATATGGATATGTGTCTTTTATCCGCCTCATGTATCATGCGGTCTATTCAATTTGAAGTAACCATTGAAGCAGAAAAAGATACGGATCTTTGGATCATCCCTGCTGAAATCTATAAGGGCATCATGAAAGAATCTGCTCCTGTCGCAAACTATACCAATGAGTTAATGGCTACCCGTTTTTCTGATGTCATGTGGCTGATTGAACAGATTATGTGGAAGAGTTTGGATAAGCGTGTTGCTTCATTTCTTTTAGAAGAAACATCCATTGAAGGAACAAATGAACTGAAAATCACTCACGAAACTATCGCAAACCATCTTGGTTCCCACAGGGAAGTTATTACTCGAATGCTTCGATACTTTCAAGGCGAAGGACTCGTCAGACTCTCTCGCGGCAAAATAACAATCCTTGATTCGAAAAGACTGGAAACACTACAAAGATCATAAAACGTTTTTTTCTCTAAAGAATCCTCCATTTATCAGAATTATGAAAGTCATTCTAATAAATGGGGGATCTTTTTATACTACAATCAAACTATAAAAATATTTTATTTATTTCTAATAATCCATACCACATGCATATGATCTTTCAATCAGTGCATGGTCATTAGCCACTGCATCATAAAAGCGGAATCCACCTGAAAAGTTGTATGTTTCATATCCATTTCCTTCCAAAATACGGCTTGCAATATAACTGCGTAGCCCACTCTGGCATATCAGGTAAACAGGCTTTCCCTTCTCAACTTCATTGATACGTTCCCTCAGTTCATCTACAGGAATGTTTTTAAATCCATTAATATGACCCCTGCTAAATTCACCTACTGTTCTCACATCTAGCAACACAGCATTTTTATCTTTAAAAATCTTATCCATATCTTCCAAATGCCATTGTTTTAAGGTTCCTTTTGCTATATTGTCTATCATGAATCCGGCCATATTTACAGGATCCTTTGCAGAGGAATATGGCGGTGCATATGCGAGATCCAAATCTTTCAACTGGGTTGCCTTCAGCCCTGCATGAATTGCTGTTGCCAGCACATCAATACGTTTATCAACACCTTCATATCCAATAATCTGAGCACCAAGCAAACGATAAGTCTCTTTTTCAAAAACCACCTTCATGGTCATCACTTTTCCACCAGGATAGTAACCGGCATGACTCATAGGAGAAAGAATTACTGTATCTACATCTAACCCTGACTTTTTGGCATTGGTTTCATTGATACCTGTAGTAGCTGCTGTCATTTCAAATACTTTGATAACGGAGCTTCCCTGACTGCCCAGGTAACGACTATCACCGCCACAAATATTATCAGCGATGATTCTGCCCTGTTTATTGGCTGGTCCTGCCAAAGAAATCAGCGCATCATTACCCGTAACATAATGTTTTACCTGAACTGCATCACCTGCAGCATAAATATCCGGTACAGAGGTTTCCATTCTGTCATTCACTACAATACTTTCCTTGATGCCAAGTTCCAGACCGGCTTCTTTTGCTAATACTGTGTCTGGTGTGACTCCGATTGCCAGAACTACCATATCAGCCTGAAGGGATGGATTATCTTTCAACAGGACCTCCACTCCGTTGTCTTTTTCTTTAAATCCTTCTACTGTATAGCCCAGTACCAGTTTTATCCCATGCTTTCTCATTTCATTATGGATCATGGATGCCATATCCGGGTCAAAAGGGTTCATCAGCTGCTTAGGCCTCTGGACAATCGTAACATCCATGCCAAGCTCCCTCAAATTTTCTGCCAGTTCCAGACCAATAAAACCGCCACCTGCCAATACAGCCGATTTTGGATGATTCTTATTTATATATTCCTTTATCCGAAAAGTGTCTTCTACAGTACGAAGTGTAAAAAGTTTATCAATACCTACTCCGGGAAGTCTCGGCTGTGTTGGCTTTGCACCTGAAGAGAGGATCAGCTTATCATATTTTTCTTCAAATATCTCACCATTCTCTAAATTTTTCACTGAAACCGTTTTACGTTCCGGATGTATGGAGATAACTTCATGATGAATTTTCATGTTAATACGGAAGCGTTTAAAAAAACTCTCTGGTGTCTGTAGTGTAAGTTCTTCCGGGTCTGTGATCACGTCTCCAATATAATATGGAAGTCCACAATTTGCATAGGATATGTATCCGGATCTTTCAAACACAGTAATTTCAGCATGTTCATTCAGTCTGCGTATTCTTGCTGCGGCTGTAGCTCCTCCGGCTACACCTCCTACAATTATTACCTTCATCTTATTTTTCCACCTTTCCTGAGTAAGCTGCAATGCCACCGATATTATTTACTTTAGAATATCCCATTCGTTGCAGTATCCCAGTTGCCTGGCGGCTTCGTGAACCGGAATAACAGTATACAAACAGTGGGATATCCTTATTCTTCGCTACAGAAGCAATATTGTCAAGTTGCTGCAACGGCACATTTTTACTTTCTGGTATATGTCCTTCCTGATATTCCTGCGGTGTACGTACATCCAGCAGAACTGCATCACCAGTCCTTTTATATTCTTCTATGCCTTGATTAATATTCGACTGTTTAAAGAGATCAAAAAATCCCATTAGAACACCCCCTAAAGCATTTCTAAAATCGCATTCTTAGGTCTCGCCCCTGAAACCTGCTGTACAATCTTCCCATTCTTCATAACCACTAAAGTTGGAATGCTCATAATACTGAACTTATTTGCCAGTTCAGGCTCTTCATCTACATTAATCTTTCCAACTTTAATATCTCTACGCTCACTTGCAATCTCCTCTACAATAGGTACTACCATACGGCAAGGCGCACACCAAGATGCCCAAAAATCTAAAAGAACGGGTTTATCGGAACTCAGTACTTCGTTCTGAAAATTATTTTTATTGATATTAATAGCAGACATTTTACAGTCCTCCTTATCTTTTTCTTTTTGTAGATTTATTATGGTCTTAATTTCATTTATTTTCCGTGATTACATCACCATACCTCATTAACTTAACTTCTTGCCATACCATCTACACTTAATATAACACCTGTAATGTAACTCGCCTCATCTGAAGCAAGAAACACAAACGCATTGGCAATATCTTCTGGCTGTCCAAGACGACGCAATGGAATTCTTTCAATCATAGGTTCGATAACTTCCTTTGGCACGGCCTTCATCATATCAGTTTCTGTAATCCCAGGTGCAACAGCATTAACACGAATACCTTTAGGTCCTAGTTCTCTTGCTAATGATACAGTCAATCCGTTTACTGCAAACTTGGATGCAGGATAAGCAAACCCACTTGGCTGTCCCGAAATACTCACCATGGAAGAAGTTGAGAGAATGACCCCCTTGCCTCTTGCCACCATACATTCTGCTGCTACACGAGTAGTATTAAATACTCCTTTTACATTTAGATCCATGACTTTATCAAAAGTCTCCTCTGTATAATCCATAAATGAGGTGTTTTCTGAAATCCCTGCATTATTTACCAGTATGTCGACACATCCATATTTTTCAGTTGCCTCTTTAAAAGCCTTTCTGACAGACTCCATGCTTGCCAGATTTGGACTAATTCCAGCAACTATTGCATTGGGATATTTTTCTTTTAATTTATCTACAGCAACATCTGCCGATTCCTGTGAACTTGCTGCCAACACAACTGAAGCACCTTCCTTCAAGAATTTATCAGCTGTAGCAAATCCTATACCACGGCTTCCACCCGTAATGATTGCAACTTTATCTTTTAATCTCATTTAGACTACCTCCTTACTTTGTTTGTAATTACATTGTAAGCAAAAGGTAAATCATTTTCTGTGATATCATCACAAACTATCGTAATAAAAAACCCTGTTGCTCACACGCACCAGGGTTTTTGTTTATCTATCCGTATTTAAATAATCAGAATTTTATTCAACTTCTGAAAACTGATCTTTTCCAACATTACATAATGGGCATTCAAAATCTTCTGGAACGTCCTCCCACTTTGTTCCTGGTGCAATACCACCTTCAGGATAACCTTCCTCTTCATCATATTCCCATCCGCAAACGTCACATACATATTTCATTAGTTTGTTCCTCCTTAAAAATATATTAATACAAAGCATATATTACTGTTGTATCTGAATTATTTTGTAATCTTAGCACGAAAGTCAAGTGTTTTTAGCATTTCCAGAGTCCATGAAGATTGCAGTATGCGTATACTTCTTCTACATATTCTCCATCACAGAGGCAGAAATCCGCAATAGGTTCCTGTCCTGGAATTAGCTGTTTTCTATAAATACCCTGATTTGTATTTAGTGTAATCCATTCAATGAAATGATTATCAAGCATTGGATGTTTTGTTTCACCGACCACAACATGTACATGCTGTTTGTCCACTGTATATACAGGTACATGCTTCTCAACAGCAGCATTTGTCACTCCAGCTTTTAACTCATGCATAGCCTCTCCGCAGCACATTACTGGTACGCCTTGATCCTTTACCATTTCAATAATGTTTCCACAATGATTGCATACATAATATTTTACTTCCATCTTTTTTATCTTCCTATGTTTAAAATTTAAAATCCAATTGTTTCTATAACTTTTTTCAAAGCATCCGCCGATTTCTTAAACTTTAATGCTTCTTTACCAACTGATGCGGAACCAACAAAGCCACAGCCTATCATTACTGCTTTTTTTAATAATCACTTTCTTCTTTGTAATAATCTCCTTCTCTTTAATAGTTCTCTTCACGTACTTCGAAATAACTCTGTGGATGGTTACATACTGGACATATCTCAGGTGCCTTTGTTCCTACCACAACATGTCCACAGTTACGGCATTCCCATACCTTAACTTCACTCTTTTCAAACACCTGTGCAGTTTCAATATTCTTAAGAAGTGCACGATATCTCTCTTCGTGGTGCTTCTCAATCTGTTTATTGTCAATAAATAATAGTAATAATTACTATTATTATAATAATCAATATTACTGATTACCTTTCATTTAAAATAATCATTCAATCATCATTTTTTCCGTTCAAAAACATATTCTGCATCTGATGATAAATCAGAGCGGAATGAATAGCCTAGTCTATCAAATTTCTTAATATCCTCAGGATTTTCAATTCTGTTTTCAGCCATGAACCTAACCATTTCACCACGGGCCATCTTAGCATATGTACCTTTTGTCACCAGTTTATCTCCTGATAACTCACAAAATGTAATCGTAATGTATCTATCCTGTCGTGTCAGATATTTTTCTATGCACTTAGAGTATTCTTTCGATGCCAGATTGATTATAATCCTGCTGTTATCAATCACTGAGCGGTATAATAACTCTCCCCAGTACTCATACAGATTTTTTGTTTCTCCTATTCCAACCTTCGCCTGCATTTCCAAACGATAAGGTGTCACACCATCCCTTGGTTTTAGCACACCATAAAATGCAGATATTATTCTCAAATGATTTTGTACATACTCGAACTGACTGTCCTCAAACACGGATGGAGCCATATATTGAAAAGCAATTCCTTCATATGATAAGACAGCTGGGGTAAGTAAATGATAAAGATCCATGTTTTCCAATCTATTGAAGTTCTGTTCTGTAATTTTGTCATTACATTTCCAGATAGTCTTCAGTTCTTCTTTTGACTTACTTTTCAACCAACTTTGTATCTCTGTCGTCTTTTCAATAAATTCAGGCAATCCATCCGGCGCTATGCTGTCAGTATCTGTAATCATCTTTTTAGCAGGGGATAATATTATCTTCATTAATCTAATTCCTTGAGCATATTTTCAGGATCATCTGCAGCCTTGACTTTATCATTTGCCTTTATAATAATCCCCTGTTCATCAATAAGATATGTGGTTCTTACTACTCCCATAGAGACTTTGCCATAATTTTTCTTTTCTTTCCATACATCATATGCTTCAATAACTTTCCGCTCTGGATCTGCTAAAAGTGTAAATGTCAATCCATATTTTTCCTCAAATCTCTTATGAGAGGATACAGAATCCTTACTGACTCCAAGAATAACTGCTCCTTTTTCGGTAAACTGAGGGTATCGCTCAGAAAACCCACATGCCTGTTTCGTGCATCCCGCTGTATTATCCTTGGGATAGAAATATAAAATCACTTTTTTTCCTGTATAATCCGATAATCTATGTATTTTCCCATTTTGATCTGGCAACTCAAAATCCGGTGCCTTAACCCCTACTTCCAACATTATTTATCCCTCCCTTTCTGTATCTTTCTCTTTATTCGCCTTTTTCTTCCTATTCCCGGTAATCATTTTATAACCTGTATATATCGCCATTACCATACATAACATAGAACTTAAAGCAAAGTATTTGTGACTTGATTTTTGCTTTTTATATCCAGTGTAAAAAGTCCCAAGCATTGTGATCAATGCTCCTACTGACCAATATTTATGTGCTTTCATGTAATTCCTCCATTTTTTCAGTGTATTCAATTTTAATTATACGCTACCATATTCCTATGTCAATTTGATAATAGAGCATTCCTATAAAATTTTTCAAAATATCATTGTCAAAACTATGTATTGTTATCCTTTAATTTTTCTTTGAAATAATTGACAAAAAGCTTGCTTTCAGGAGATTACTATTTAATCTCTTTTCCATCTATATATAGTTGAAATTTATCAGGATTATTGACAACATCATAGTCCTTTCCGTATTCTACAGGTCTATATTCGGCTGTCATTACCGATTTCCCGTCTTCAATATCCTCTTTCCATAAATAGATGTTCATATCCATGCTCGTCGCATATCCTCTGTCTGTGGAGAATTTTGTCGAATGAAAAGAGACTTTACAACTTAAAATTGGATAAAAAGGACAAAAAAAGAAGAGCTGATTGCTCTTCCCATATAGTAGTAGTAAAATAATATGTCATGCCAGCGCAATATATTACCTAGAATATCGCTATAACAGGAAAGGGACTGCATTGTGACAGCCCCTAGTTTACTTCATCATGTTGTCTACATTCTGAGTGAACTCATTCCCTGGTTTATTTTAGCATCGATCTGGATTTTGTTTCATAAAGATAAATTTTGCCACAGAGCGGTCGTATGTTTTAATGTGTCCAAACAGCCAGTCGATTACATTTTTCTGTACAAGTTCACTGAACTGATCTGTTGGTCCTTCATACTCCTGAAGGTATTCATACAGTTCCTGAATTGTCTTTTTAAACTCTTCATGTTTTTCATAATGTTTTTCACGCTCTGGATAACCGGATTTTTCCTGAAGCTTTTCCTCTTCTTTGAAATGAAAGTCAGTATATTCATCCAGATAATCCAGCATTTTGATTGCTTTTACTTTGCTGTCGCCATTTTGACAGGCAGTTACAAAGTTCTGGATACGGTCGATCAATTCTTTATGCTGGGTATCAATTGTTTCATTTCCTGTTACTAAATTGTCATCAAAGGTAATGTTTAAATCGTAAGTCATAATTTGACCTCCATTTCTTTTATATGTTCTCTTAGGATCTTTTAATGTCTGACAGTTTCGTACCTGCATTTTCTGCTTAGTCTTCTACAGGAACGAAAACATCTTTTCCTAATCCACAGATTGGGCATGTCCAGTCATCTGGAATATCCTCAAATGCAGTTTCTGGATCGATACCAGCGTCTGGATCTCCTACTGCCGGATCATAAATATATCCACATGGTTCACATTCATATTTTATCATAGTCATTTTCCCTTTTCAATGTCGATTTATTTTTGTTACCAAGTTCCTAGCAATTTTTCTAACACTTTGTTTCTTGTATATCTGTATTATACATGATAATTATTTCTCTTGTCAATAATAGTAATTATTATTATTATGCTTAGCATAAACTGATATTTGAATTGCAAATTTACATATTGTATATATCATGGGAATAGTTGAATAAAAAAATGAACTCTATTCATTAAAGACAGAGTTGCTGGAAATTATTTCTCTCCAACAACTTTTTTCGTCTTTAAGTCCTTGAAACACAATACTGTCCAATCAGATTCATCCAACTGTTATATTTATTCTTTTCACACACCTTTCGGCAAATTTCATTTTCCATCAATACACAGAACATCTTATCATAATCAAATGCCCAAACAGCACCATTCACATGGTTTTCCACTGCTTTCTGATCTATGTTCTTTAAACGTGTGGCCATTTTTTCAATTTCTCCATTTCTCAAGTTACCGATATTTTTGCAGATAAACCGAAAGAAATTCAACGTTGCATATTCGTCATGCCAATGGAACTCTTCTGGATTGTTTATAATTTTACTGACTCGCTGCTGTTCTTTGATTATCTGATCAGCTACACCTTTCATCGAATCTTCGTATCTCATATTACTCACCTACTCTTCCTCAACGCCCAGTGACGGTTTAAATCTTTTATCCTTTGCCTGCGGTACCACGATCTCATAAAAATAAAATCCTAAATATCCAAGTGCCTGCTTCTTCATTTTATAAAAAGAAGTCCTGCCTATTCCTAGCTCCTGCTGTACTTCCACATCTGTCTTACATAAATTAAAAGGTAAATATGTTCAAACATAAGGCCTCGGAATCTTAATGATTTCTGGGGTTTTCTATTATTGGGATAAGACTATTTATAGCAATTTAAACCGAATTATGATAACATAAGGCAAAGATAAATCGGAATTTGTGGAGAGATTTCCTGAACTTTCCTTATTTTACAGGCTTTTCAGCCCATTAAATAGTGAAATGATATGTATTTTCCCTTATTTTTGCCCTTATGCGGAATCCGCAAGGGAAATAAGGGAAATTTTTAGTTAAGCATTGCTCGCTACTTTATCAAGAAGTCTTGCGGAATCCCGTTTTGCTTTTCTTGTTGAGTGAGCGTAAATATTCATTGTGGTACTGACATCAGAGTGTCCTAACAGTTCCTGTACATCTTTCGGTGCAGCTCCATTGGAAAGCAGATTGCTGGTATAAGTGTGACGCAACTGGTGAAAATGGAAATCTTCAAATCCTTCCAGCTTCTTTGCCACTGATCTGCATACAATGCTGAGTGTACTCGGCAGTTCCAAAGAGCCATCTGGTCGCAGGCAGACAAAGGAGATTTCTTTGTAATCTGTCGGGACTTCCTGTGTTCCGTCAAGATGATAGTATTCATAATATACCCTGTTTTTCACATGCACTTCTTTGTAGTAATTGCGGTGATATAATTCGCCATACTGCATCCGGTTTTTGAGCTGTTCTTTTCTGGCAGCTTTCAGTATTTCAGTCAGCGTATCTCCAAAATCAACAATCCTTACTTTTTTCCGTTTCGTTGGTCCGATAATATTTTTGTGTTTCATGCCGTCGTAGCGGATACTGCGTTTTATGGTCAGGCATTGTTCCTCAAGGTTAATGTCCTGCCATGTAAGACCACAGGTTTCCCCGATACGGAGCCCGGCATAATACGCAATTTGAATCGGAAGAATAGCAGGTGGATTTTTCTTTTCCAGATATTGGATAAGCCGTTCATAATCCTCATGTGAAATCGGCTGTGTACCTTCTTCCACTTCATCATCGGAAAAGAGGTCAACTTCCTCTGCCTGCTTTTTCAGCTTAATATACTGCATCGGATTGAAACTGATTAACTGTTTTGGAAATACTGCAAAACGGAATGACTGCTGTAACACTGCGGAAAAAGAATGGATATAATCTTTGCTGTATCCCTTTTTTACTTTCCCGTCTGGAAACTCACCACCGAATGTAAGCAGATCAAGAAATGCCTGTAAATGTTCGGCAGTAACTGTTTTCAGTTTGCGGTCTGCAATCGGGTGTTTTTTGATACATCGGATTGCACCAAGATAATTTTCCACTGTACCGTTGCTGAGTGTCCCAGTTTTCAGTTCTTCTTCTGCCCACATATCCAGAAGTTCCCCTACGGTAAGATTATCTGCCTTTGCAACAAACTTCTTATCTTCGTAGTCTTCCAGTGCCTTGCGGAGAAGCTTTTCCGTCTCACTTTTACTTTCGGTTCCGGCGTATTCTTTCTGAACCATTTTACCGCTTGCATCTTCTACATAGAAACGATAGTACCATTTTTTTCCTTTTTTTCTAACAGATCCTTTTGCCATAATCGTATGTCTCCTTTCGATATCAGACAATCGGAACTGCTGAAATGCTTCTTGCGTGTAGGCATCTTATGGACAAGTCCATAAGCCAATTCGCCGCTCGTCAAATCTGTAAACAGCTTGACTCGCTTGCGCTCATTGTATCATAACTCCGATTATCTTACTATACCGATTCAGAATCGTCATACATAACTTCGGATAAAAGATTTGCAAGCCTTTGTTCTGCCGCTTCCGGTTTCTTTGAATAGAGCCTTACAACATCTGCCATATCATTAAATGCGTTGACAGTATGTGTGATCTCCCTGAGAAACATAATCTCATTATATTCATCTTTCGATTCAAATCCCATTACTTTGGCAATGTCCGCATCTTTGGTACTGCCTTTGTAATTTTTACAGGCGAACTGAAACGAATCCAGAAACAGTTCATATTGCTTTAACATTAACAGCAGTAAGTCTTTAGAAAAAGCGTCTTCTGTTTTATTGAGGTCAAGAGGAAACTGTTTGAGAATGTCGCCCATCGCATCACGAATCTGCAATTCTTTCTTATCCGTAATATCAGTTTCATATTCATCGGTTTCCCCTTTGAGCCATTCAATCGATACATGAAGTGCTTCCGAAAGACCTTCCAGTACCATCTTTTTGGTATTGTCAATCGAACCATTCTCATAACGCAGGATTGTGGAAGCGGTAACTCCCATCTTCTCTGCGACATAAGGCTGTGTCAGATTTAATTCCAGACGGCGCTGTTTTGCCCTGCTGCCAATCAGCTTGCGTAGTTCTTTATCTTTCATGCTGATGTGCCTCCTTTTTCGGTATGTCATTACTATACCACGCAACAAAATATATTGCAATATGCAATTTTAAGAAAAGCAGAAAAATTTCATAATGCTTGACAAAGCAATATAAACACGCTATACTGACAGCACAAATGAAATTGCATAATGCAATTCGAAAGGAGGTGGTCATATGACGCAAAGAAAGATTGCCTTATCTATTGAGGAAGCTGCTGATTATACGGGAATTGGCAGGAACACCCTGCGAAAGTTGGTAGAGTGGAAGAAACTTCCGGTATTGAAGGTTGGGAGAAAAGTCCTGATCAAAACGGATATGCTGGAACTTTTTATGGAAGCCAACGAGGGCAGGGACTTGAGGGATAAGGGAAATGTGAAAGCAGTCACAAGAAACGGTTCAACTTAAAAAAGCGGTTCCCGAAGAAACCGCCAAAGGTTCTATCAGACCGGAGTCATGATATACCTACACGCAAGCAGATTATACCATGTACTTCGTCTGACAGACAACAGGAAACTTATGTTTGGAAAAAAAGAAAGGACGATGATATTTATGGCAAGATCAACAAAGAGTTATGAGGAGCGTATGCTCCAGTTGGAAAAGAAAGAACAGGAAAGCCTTGAGAAAGCAAAACAGTATGCAGCACAGAAACGGGAACTGAAGAAACGTCAGAAAGATGTGGAAACCAAAAAACGGACACACAGGCTCTGCCAGATTGGCGGTGCAGTGGAATCGGTACTGGGTTCTGCGATTGAGGAAGATGATATCCCAAAGCTGATCGGCTTCTTAAAAAGGCAGGAAGCAAATGGGAAATTCTTCTCAAAGGCAATGCAGAAAGAGCCAGTTGCAAATACGGAGGAAGTGTAATGCCGGAGGGAGTGGAGTTTCCATTCCCTTCATTGCTTTTTTATGAAGGGCGCACTTATGGACAACCAGAGGTCGTCCGTATAAGTTTGCCACAGGTGGCAACCGGTCTGCGCTTACGCTTGCCGGGCTCGTTCCGTCGGCGGGGCTTTCAGCCAGACCTGCTCATGCCGCAGGAGGCACTCTTCGCCAGAGGGGCACATTCCATGCAGGCTGTTATGCACAGGGCACTCTTACGCAGAGGGTGCTCCGGCAGATACCATTTTCTTTTAGGAAAAACGTTACCTGCCGGAAATCAAAGCCGGATACGGCAGAATGGGGGAAACGGAGCATGGCGATTTTTCATTATACAGTAAAGATTGTTGGACGCAGCAAAGGAAAATCCATCATATCGGCGTCTGCTTATCTCAATGGCGATGTGATGAAAAATGAAGAAACAGGCAGGATCAGCTACTATACTTCAAAAAAAGAAGTCGTTTATACCAGCCTGCTGATGTGTGAAAATGCACCACAGGAATGGCAGAATGTACCTGCTGAAAATATCAGACGGTTCCAGAAATCTGTCCGATATAAAAGGGCAGATAACCAAAATGCTGCACTGGAAAAATTCAAACTTACTTTTCAGAAGCAGCGTTTATGGAATGAAGTCTTGAGGATAGAAAAAAGTTCAGATGCACAACTCGGCAGGTCATTTGAGTTCTCACTTCCGAAAGAATGGAGCCGACAGGAACAGATTGATTATACAACTGAATATATTCAAAAGACCTTTGTAGATAAGGGAATGTGTGCGGATTGGAGTATCCACGATAAAGGAGATGGTAATCCCCATGTGCATTTATTGGTGACGTTGCGACCATTCAATTCAGACCACTCATGGGGTAACAAAGAAATCAAGGATTGGGAGTTTGTCAGAGATGAAAATGGAAATATTGTGGTGGATGAATCCCATCCGGACTGGTGGCAGGATAAAAAGAACCCTGACCGTCATGGAATCCGAATCCCCGTACTTGATGAAAATGGAGTCCAGAAAGTCGGGACAAGGAACCGCAAACAGTGGAAACGTGTATTAACCGATGCTACCGGGTGGAACAATCCGAAAAATTGTGAGCTATGGCGGAGCGAATGGGCAAACGTCTGTAATGCACATTTGAAAACGGAAAATCACATTGACCATCGTTCTTATGCAAGGCAGGGAAAATTAGAGATACCGACGATCCATGAGGGCGCAGATGCCAGAAAAATTGACGAGAAATTTCAAAACGGACAGACATCCTCTACTTCATGGAAAGTAGAGGAAAACCAGATCATAAAAAGACAAAATGCACTGCTGGATAAAATACAGATTTCTTTTGGAAAAGTATCCAGTGCATTAACACAATGGAAGGAGCGATTGCGTGACATTAGAAGAAAGCCGGGAAGTCATTCCCATGATGGAGACAATGATAAACCAGATCGAGGAACAGCAGAATCTTATGGCAGAGATGGTACAGGAATTGCAGGAACGGGACAGGCAGCTCCTGTCTTTTCAGGAGCAGAACCAGAGTTTAAAAAGCTTAAACAGCGAATTATCCAGGCTGCTAAATCTTTTGCCAGATACAGAAGAACTGCTCTCACAGATCGAGCAACAGAAAACCAGAATCGAACAGTTGGAAAACGAGAATCAGCAATGGCAGGAATTAACGCAGAAGCTGAACAACGAGAACAGCTTATTGCAGAAACAGAACAGCGAATTGCTGACCTTAAACAGCAGATAGAGAAAGCGAGGGAGATCGATGAGCGAATGCAGAAACTTAGAGAACGTCGGGCAGGTGGAAGAACTTCTGCTGATGACCGAACAGATGCAGGACGAACTGGATCAGAAAGACCAGACAATCCAGGAACTAAACAGGCAGCTAAGCGAATCGCTGACCTTGAACGAGAAATTGAACAGCGAAAACAGAGCCGAGAATATCGAAGCATTGCGGACAAGATTAAGGCAAACAGAGGAACGATTGACCAGCGAGACAGACAGCAGGAAAAGAGCCGACGCAGAAGCCGTGGCATGGAAATTTAAGTATGAAAAAGCAGAGCAGGAAAAACTTTATGCACAGACACACCAAAAGACGGTAGAGGTAGCTGTTGAGAAAAAAGTGCCTTATGAGAAATGTGAAAAATGTGACCGTACTGCTTACCGGAAAGCAAAAGAAAAATGCGATAGCCGTAAAAGCCAGTTAGAAAAGAAATATAAAAATATGACGATTGGTTATGAAAGTATCTTGTTTCTACTGGCATGGTACAGCATAACAACAACACTGTTTACTGCGATTCTTTCGCCGGTTTTCCTTAACGACTGTATCGTCTTTTTCGGTGCGTTAGGAAAAGGAATGGGAAGTTTATTTCGGGAGTTTGTGACAGGTGCAGACTCTTTCGGACAGTTAAGCAGTGGAATACCTAACAGTATTCTTTCCGGGATTGTGTACTGGCTGATTGCCGGTACTGTCATGGCAATTTTATTCGTAATAACCGGGTGGCTGATAATCGGGATTGGTTATCAGGTAGGAAAAATCTACCGGAAATATTGTTGGGATATCATCAGTATCGTGGTAGCGATAACGAGTACAGCTGTTGTAATTTACTTTGGAGAATGGATTAAAAACGCTAATCCGATAAATCTTATTGTATTGCTATTACTGTCGCATATTATTTATATTGGAATCAGATGTTATGTGAAAGACTGGATGGAAGAACGAGGATATTATTAAAAGAGGACAGGGAAATTTCATAATCTTCCTGTCCTTAGTAAGGGACTATTGATTGTTTATATAAAGAAAAAGTATATAAATAAATCTTGACAATTAGTACGAACTCGGACTATAATACAAAAGTCCGGATTCGTACTAATTTAAGGAGGAAAAAGATGAGAAAAGATAATAATATGATAATACAGTTGCAACGATATTATGCTTTATGGAAAGAATGTACAGCAATGTATGAGGAATGGTCAAAGGATCAGGGACTGTCTTCAAATGGAGTTTTTGCTTTGTATTCATTTTATGAAAGTAATGGAAGATGCACGCAGAAAATGATAAGTGAAAAATGGAATATACCTAAGCAAACGGTAAATACGATACTAAAAGATTTTCAGAAAAAAGGATACATCAATATGGTATCTGATGATTCAGACAAGAGAAATAAGCTGATATGCCTCACAGAATCAGGAATGGAATATACGAAAGATATCATAGAAAAACTGCACTCAAAAGAAATATATGTAATCGAAAAAATGGGATTAGAGAATATAGAAAGTCTTAATGATAATACAGAGCTGTTTATCAGACTTTTCAAGGAAGGAGATTGTAAGAAAAATGAATCATAAATCATTATTTTTTAAATATGTTATTCCATCTATTATAGCATTTGCATTATCAGGAATATATGCGATAGTGGATGGATATTTTGTAGGCAATACCATAGGAGATGCTGGACTTTCGGCTATTAATATTGCATATCCGATTGTGGCTTTGATTCAGGCTCTTGGAACAGGAATTGGTATGGGAGGAGCTGTTTATTACTCAATTAATGCAGCAGAAAAGAAAGGAAAACGGGCAGAAGAATTTATTGCTACAAGCTGGTGGCTTCTTGTAATAGTAAGTGTTATCAGTACCATAATTATTTACTCCTTTTCGTCTAAAATTTTAGGATTGCTTGGAGCAGATGGAATTATATTAACAAATGCGACAGATTATATCAAAATTATAGCACTTGGAGCAATATTGCAGATTCTTGGAACTGGAATGATGCCATTCATTAGAAATTATGGAAACTCTTTCTGGTCAATGTTTGCGATGGTTGGTGGATTCATAACCAATATTGTTCTGGATTTTATCTTTGTATGGATATATGAAATGGGCATGAAAGGTGCAGCCACAGCTACAATAGCCGGACAGGGTGTGACTGCAGCAATTGCAATCATATACGCATTATATAATAAAAAGTTTTATGTGTATGTATCCTTAAAAAATGTAAAAGAAATGTGTGGCGCTATATTCAGAGTAGGTCTTGCACCATTTGGGCTAGCATTGACTCCTAATATTTCATTGGTGTTTATAAACCGATTCTCCGCTTCTTATGGGGGAGAAAAAGCTATTGCAACTTATGCATGTGTATCCTATATTATCTGTATCATATATCTCATATTGCAGGGCGTAGGTGATGGAAGTCAACCTTTAATGAGCCGTTTTTATGGTGAGAAGGATCAAGAAAGCCTGAGAGGAGTTCAGAGAATGGCATACATTTTTGCAATAATTCTTGCTGTTTGTGGTGGAATTATCATGTATGTAAACAGAGCAAATATTGGAGGGGTTTTCGGAGCTTCTTATGAAGTAAGTATTGAGATTTCTAAAATTGTACCTATATTTTTAGTGTCATTACCATTTGTTGCGATTACCAGAATAGCGACAGCTGGATTTTATGCTACTGAAAAAAGTGGATTGTCATACATTCTTACATTCATTGAACCAGTATTGATGCTGATATTTATGCTTGTTTTACCACCTTTATTTGGTGGACAGATTATGATATGGTGGAGTACGGTATTGGCACGTGTTTTTTCAGCGATTCTGGCATTCATACTAATAAAATATTGCGAAAAGGGAGATTTGCAATATGGAATACAGAAAATTTAACAATCAGATAGTAGCAAGAATAATCTAGGTTTATCTATTGTATTTTTAAGGACAGCCTCATAGCAATAGGGCTGTCCTTTTAAAATTATGAAGCTAATTTTTAATAAATTCTAGTAGATTTTGATTGGAATAATCATAACTCTAATGAATCTTCAGCATCTACCCACATCTGTAAATTCCCATCAAGATATAACCTTGCATATTCTAATGGCTCATCGATTGCAAGCGATGTCAAAGCACAATCAGATCCAGGTGTGGTTCTTAAATTTTTTTCTGCTTCCCAACAATCAATACGGAGTATATAGCCCGTATTAGTATATACATCAATGCTGTTGCACTGTGGATTGTATTCTGCAAATATTGTTCTCATCGTATCCCATCTCCTTATCATTTAATCAATCAGTAGTAGCAAAAATTAAGAAGCATTTCAATCAGTTCACCATGTCACTTTTATTTTGTGTTATACTGTCTTATAGATTTTTCTTGCCCTTGTATTTGCCCTTATCAGAGTGCATAAACACTGATGGGACGATATAACACAAGGGAAATAATAAGGGAAAGCTCACCTGCGACAAATCCAGTGTTTTCAAGGGGTTGCGAAGAATTTAATAATAAAATATAACAGTTATTAAATTTCTTAAAACAGGTGAAATCTCAATCGGAATTTATAAAGGAGAATATTGATGAAACTATTTTTATGTTCGCATTTTTCAAGTGTAGGAAGTCTGATAAAGGAAGAAATTGAAAATAAGAAAGTCGCATTTATTCCAACAGCTTCGCTACGTGAAGGCTACACCGGTTATGTCGGCTCGGCTCGAAAATTATTCAAAAAGTTTGGAGCAATCGTAACTGAAATTGATATTTCAACGGAGGCTTATTCAACGATACAGTCTGTTTTTGAAGATGCAGATGTGATATATTTTACCGGCGGAAATTCTTTTTTTCTTATGGACCGGCTCCGTAAAACGGGAACTGATGGGCTGCTGAAAAAGGAATTGGCAAATGGAAAATTGATGATCGGCGAGTCGGCAGGCGCAATTATATGCGCTCCAAGCATCCAATATATCCAGCAAATGGATAAAAAGCCGGAGGACTACTCACAAGAAGATGATGCAGGGCTTGATTTGGTTGATTTCTATGTTCTTCCGCATTATCTTACATCACCATTTAAGAAAGTTACCAAGAAAATAATGACTGAGTTTTCGGATTTGAATCTATGCCCAATTAACAACCGTCAGGGAATTGTAATTGACGGTGAAGGTTCAAAGGTTATTTGCAAAGACTAATTTGAAAATTCCAGTTTGCATATTTCTTAAAAAGATGTATGATATAAAAAAGCTCAGGAGGTTCAAATGAAATCACATAAATACTGGTCCATCGGTGCGCTGGTTTCCATGATCGGAACTTGCTACACCGGCTATAAGGATATGAAATCAGCACATAAATATTTTGCATTCAGTTCACTGATCTGCATGGCTATGGCCATTTACTCAGGTCATAAAATGATTTCTGGCAAATCCAGAAAAAAGAAAGAAGCTGCAGCTGAAGAATCTGCGGAATAATAAGAGGAATAGGGGAGTATTCCATTATATATAAGCCTGATGGAAAGGGGAGATTCCATCAGGCTCTTTCAAATCTACTCTTCCGTTTCTGGAAAAGATGGCTTATATCGTTTGTTTGCAGACTGTGGCACTACGATTTCAAAAAAATAATATCCCATATACCGAAGAGCTGCTTTTTTCTTCCGATAAAAACTTACCCGGCTCATCCCCAGTTCAAGCATAATTTCCATGTCCGTCATTTTTCTGTGCCTGCAGAAGCAGCCATAAAGCACATCATAATATTCGCTTCCAACATTCGGGGTGAAATATTTTACCAGTGTCATTGCCCGATTGACCATATCACAAAGTCCATAGATTAGAATGATATTATTTACTTCTTTTTTCAGTTTTCCTAAATTCATGCGGTAATCGTAAGCATCCATATACTGAAGAGCATAGGCCATATTCTCATTGATCTTTTCCTGACACTCCTGCTCTAATTCATCCAGAACCAACTGATTTTCCAAAATCAAATCCTGATAATTGTTCATCAGTGCTTTCATCTTTTCATAGTACAGATCCATTCTCTCTTCTGTATGTCGTGCTGCATTTAGCGTAATTTCTTTAAACGATCTAATCGCATAATCTCTCTCTGTCATTATCAAAATCTCCTTTTTTCGTATTGAATCGTCTCTCTCTGACGTTCTACACTCCCATCCCTGTGATTTTGACGGAAGCTCAATAAGAATTATTCTTGAGCAGAGCCACATCTGCATGGACAATATAGTGGGTATATTGTTTCATGGACATAGATGTAATGCCCTTATATGTCAATCTGAAAAGAGCAAAAGGAAAAGGTCAGCTCTTCTGCAGATCCCGTTTTCTTTCCTAAATCTTTACGCACTCTTGCGCTCCATAAACCACTTATCAAATTCATAATATAAATGGCATTCCTTACCATCTACCATTACAGTATACATAATTCCTGTACCACCCGCTTTCCGGCTGGCACAACGTTCTTTCGATTTTACTTTATCAATTAAATATTTAGTTCCATCTTCCCAAATAAATTCTATTGGCATCATTGCGCCTTCTGTGCTGAATTTTACAATGACTTCTACATAAACTTTGTTATCATTCAAAGCACTTACCTCCCATTGAAATATCCAACTGGATGAACGGTGTGGGATCCCTGTGCATCCAGGCTGGATAATATTTTATCCTGATGCATAAATGCTCTCTGGACACTGTGATATCCAAACCGTCGCCTGATATCATCTACTGCCCTGTCTAACTTCTCCTGTTTTTCCCGGCGCTGCTCATTCATAAATAAATCTAACTGCACCGGAACCTGTCCCATAACCAGATCATCTGCACGGATTCCAAGACTTCTGATCGGGCAAGGCCAATGATAATTCTCTCTAAAAAGCTGGTATGCTGCACTCATTATCTCATCTGTAATGTCTGTCGGCTCCTGCAGCTTTCTCTGCCTGGAGAAATGAAATAATCCATTATCACGAATCGAAATTGACACTACATTACATTTAAAACCATGTTTCCGCAGTCTGGCTGCGACACTTTCTGCCAATGCCATCAGAATAATCTGTACATCCTGATCATTTTCCAGATCTCTGGGTGCCGTTGTACTGTTGCCAATAGACTTTATCGGTGCCTGATATCCTTCTGCTGAAACTGGCGAATCATCCCAGCCATTCGCAAATGAATAAATGACAAGTCCCATTTTCCCAAGCTGCCGTTCCAGAAAACTTGGATCTGTTCTTGCCAGTTCTCCGATTGTGCGAATACCATATTTCTGTAAAGTTCTATTCGTTGATCTTCCCACGTATAGAAGATCTGACACTGGAAGTTTCCAAATCAAATCCTGATAATTCGCTTTATTAAATTCGGTTATTGCATCCGGTTTCTTATAATCGCTTCCTAGCTTAGCAAAAATTTTATTCCATGAGATTCCAATGCTTACAGTAATTCCCAATTCTTTTTTTACTCGTCTGCTTATCTCTTCCGCAATCATTCTTCCGTTACCTTTCAGTGAAGAACTTCCAGTAACATCAAGCCACGCTTCGTCGCAGCCATATGGTTCAATCTGATTCGTATACTCTGAATAGATTTCACGGAGCATAAATGAAAACTTCAAGTACAAATCCATTCTGGGTGGTACAAATATCAGATCTGGGCATACCTGCTTTGCCTGCCACAATGCCATGCCAGTCTTAACGCCGCTTCTCTTCGCAATATAATTCGCCGTCAATACAATTCCATGCCTCGCTTCAGAATCTCCTCCTACAGCTAATGGCTTACCAACATATTCTGGATGATAAAGCATTTCCACACTAGCATAAAAACAATTGGCATCGCTGTGCAATATTGTTCTTTCCACATTTTCACCTTTCCTTTTTAGAACGTGCGTTCTTTTTCTATATAGGCATTATATATCGCTTCTAAATCTTTGTAAAGTAGCAGATATGTCGTTTTTATGGATTTTAACGCTATTATTGTTGATTTTTTATCTGTTATGGGTTATAGTATATATAGGGAATAAATACCTGCATATGGAGGTGTATGATGATAAAGAAAGATTTTGGATCCATTATTGCTAATAAAAGAAAAGACCGAAAACTGTCTCAACCACAACTGGCAGCTCTTCTGTGTGAAAGAGGCTTAGATGTAAAAGCTCATTCTATCAGTAAATGGGAAAAAAATGTAAACCTGCCAAATGTTTTACAATTTTTTGCCCTCTGTGAGATTCTTGAGATTTCCGATATAAATAGAACATTCCAGATTGGAACGGATGAGAAACTTTTCTCCAAATTAAATGACGAAGGACAAGCCAAAGTTCTTGACTACATGAACCTATTAATGAAAAGTGGGGAATACATTCGAGAAGAACCAATCATTTATCAATTTCCACGAAGAACTCTCAGTCTCTATGATCTCCCGGTTTCAGCTGGAACAGGACAATTCCTTGATTCCGACCGTTTTTCCGAAATTGAAGTTGGTGATGAAGTATCTTCCAGTGCTGACTTCGGTGTCCGGGTATGTGGTGACAGCATGGAGCCTCTCTATCTGGATGGACAGATCATCTGGATTCATAAACAAGAAACACTTGAAGAAGGAGAAATCGGTGTCTTCTTCCTTGATGGTGATGCTTATGTAAAGAAATATCATCAATCCGATTCCGGTATTCAGCTTATTTCTCTAAATAAAAAATATGCCCCTATCCAAGTCACTTCCGGATCCATCTTAAAAACTTTTGGAAAAGTAGTTGGCTAATTTTAAAAGGCTGATGGTTCAGAACGAGGACCTGGATTATTTCGGACTCTGCAGTTCATTGAATGCGACTCCGGAACTAATGAGCTTTAAATTATACAGCCTGACAAAACGAGGCCAGGCTTATCATATGCCGATGGAGATTCAGAGCAATTTCCTGGCAAAATAAAGTAAATAAAGATCCTGTTCTATATATCATAGTATGAACAGGATCTTTTTATAATGATTTATTTTCTATCTAAAATTTTATTAAACCGACTAAAGACTCCATAGCTTGTGTGTTTGACTTACTGTTTATATCTATCTTCTCCTAAATATTTTTCTAGTCATTGCAATATAAAATTGCTTATACAGTCTCTTCCTTAAGAGTCCTGGTATTCTGGATAATATACAGAGCGACCGATATGACCATCATTATAGCGCACAAACCAATCAACAGATCTGATACCATCGGTGTAATGTGGAACCATATAATATGCACCGCTGCAGTTCCATATAATAAAAAGGTTACTATCTTTCCATGCCAGTCTGCACCATGTACTTTTCCTGTCTTTTGTATCACAAGACATCCACTGACTACCATATACAGCTCCTTACCTGCCATTATTACGATTAAAAGAAGCACATGCGGAAAACGAGTAAACAGACAGATTAACATCGCTGCCTGTGTCAGCTTATCAGCCACTGGATCAAGTATTTTTCCTAAATTACTAATCCTATGGAATCTTCTTGCGATATATCCATCAGCGAGATCCGTAAGACCGGATAGCAATAAGATTTCTCCTGCTAACAAAGGATTTTCCTTTACACAATAACTCCATATAATTACTGGAATCAGACAAAACCGAAAAAAAGAAAGCAAATTGGGTACTGTAATAATTCTATTCAAATTTTCTTCCTGATTCACTTCACTCTGCATGTACGGTCACATCACTTTCCTTTTTTTTAGACATAAACCAATAAAATATAACACAAAATGCTAAAGCAAACACAACACCAAAAACATTTTGAATCACTCTAAGACTAACCGCTCCTTGTAGTCCATAAGTCTCTGCAGCAATGGCTAAAGCACCAAATGTGTTAAATACTGCCTGCCAGCCATATTGTGCTGAAAATCCTACACCGATTCCACCAAGAATTCCTATATATGCATAGATTGACGAAGGAAGCAGAAAATATAATACTGTAAAACATATAACACCTGCAATATTTCCGACAATCCTTTTACGGACTCTGTAGTGCATATCTTCCATAAATGGCAAAATCGCGGACATGGCCGCAATACCAGCCCACATTGCACGTGGCATATTACAAAGTTCTGCAATGCAAAGGACAATCGGTACGCATAAAATCTGACATATCTGCCATTTTGTTCTGGAAGAAGTGATATCAAATTCTTGTATCAGATCTTTCAGATTTCTTTTATAAGTTCTGTTTTTATGATTTCGATAAAATACGAAGCAGGTAAGTGCTGCACCTAAAGCCATTCCGACTAATCGCATCTGATAGCTTTTTCCCGTAACATCATAACCATATAGCAGCAGATACCCAAGAACCAATGTAGATTGATTAAACATGAATGGATTATGGCATCCGAACAGAATCAACACAGCCAGTGCCGCAATATTTAACAGCATTCCCAATACCGGTGAAAACTGATTTGCTAAATGCGGACATACAGTCATAATTACAAAGAACAAAGCCAAAAGCATCGTAGATTGTCCGGTGTGGATCCCCAGATCCGCATTCCGAAATACCATAAGGCATAATAAAACTACTACACCCACAATACTATTCTCATTTCCAAATAAGATACTGAAAATAGTAACAAATAAAAAACAAAATGCCATTGTAACAGCTATCTTTACCAAATATACCAGTATATGATATGATTTTTCTTTCACTGTTTCACTCTTTTTCAACAGATTTTTAGAACCTGCCTGATTTAACTGCAATTCCTGATAAAATGTCATGTAATTCCTCCTCTATCTGTTTTTCTTAAACTTATATGGCCTCATCTTTCTGTATTGGAAGCTCTACAACAAATCTGCATCCACCATATTCACGGTTTTCTGCTTTGATTGTTCCTCCGGCACTATCTACAATCCGTTTTACAAGTGCAAGACCTAGGCCATTTCCTTCTGCTTTATGAGATCCATCTACCTGATAGAACTTGTCAAATATTCTGGATTTTACATCATCCTCTATTCCTGGTCCTTCATCTTCCAGAATGAACTTAACAGAATCCTGTTCTTGTTTCAGAAACATCATAATTGTCCCCTTTGAAGGGCTGAACTTAATCGCATTATCCAAAAGATTTATCCAGATATGCATAAAAAGTCCTTCATTCCCAGTATATTTAACTTCCTCCAATTCTACCTGAAAACCAATTTCTTTTTCTGTCCATTTTGTTTCCAATGAAAGAAATGCCTGGCGGATCTGTTCATCCAGACGATATTCTTTTTTTTTCATTGGTATATTCTGATTCTCTAACTTGGATAACAGCAAAATATTACCAACCAATCCGGAAAGTCTTTGGGTGTTAAATAAGATTTTTTCTACATATTCCTCTTGATCCGGAGACAGTTCTTCTCCCTGAAGCAGCATTGTATACCCTTCAATGGCATTAATCGGGGTCTTAAACTCATGAGAAACATTAGATACAAAATCCATCTGCAGCACCTCTGTTGCACGAAGTTCTTTTGTCATAACGTTAAAACTTTGATAAGATTCTCCAACTTCTGCTATACGGCTGTTCGTTTCCAAATGCTGTTCAAAATCTCCCTGAGAAACTTCCTTCATTGCTTTACTAAGTCTGGTAATTGGTTCCAGTAACTTTGCATTGATAAAGGAAGTGATCAGCCCTGCAATCAATGTATTGAAAATCAAAAGCCAGCCAAGCATAGGTATGCTACCAGGCAGATTAAAAAAATGATTCAAAAAAGCAAATAATAACGCAGATATGACTGTTGAAAATACGAGTGCCAGCCAGATTGCACCAGTCAGACAGGATCGGATCCGCAATCCTTTTTCTTTCTTTTGTTCCATTATTTTTTCACCACCTTGTATCCAATTCCACGCATTGTTACAATTTCAAAATCAGGGTTATCTTTCAAACGCTCCCTGATTCTTCCTATATGTACCTCTATCGTATGTGGGTCTGCCTCCGTCTCGTATCCCCATACTTCATCCATCAACTGTTGTTTTGTAAATGTTCTGCCTGGCGAAGCTGCAAGCTTATATAAAAGCAGGAATTCTTTTTTAGGCAAAACAAGACTTTCCTTATCAGTTGTAACCGTCATTGCATCATAATCAAACTCTGTTGAACCGATCACAATTTTGTGTTCATTCAGTATCTGTGCACGGCGAAGCAGTGCTCCGACTCTTAAAACCATTTCATTCACATTTACCGGTTTTACCATATAATCGTCACTTCCCGAAAGAAATCCCTGGCGCATATCATCAAAGGAACCTTTCGCAGTGATCATAAGCACTGGTATCTGATATCCTGCTGAACGAAGTTCTGACACCAGTTCATAGCCATCCATAACCGGCATCATAATATCAGAAATGATCAGATCAATATATTCCTTATCCAATACTTCTAATGCCTGTGCTCCATCCGATGCACTTTTGACTTGATATCCATTCTTCTCAAGCACTTTTTGGAATAGCTGGCTTAATTCTTTATCATCTTCTACAATCAATATTTGAAACACGTTTTCCTTCCTCCTTATTAAAACAGATACCTTGCCCATCCAAGCAGATGCTGTACCAAAAGTATGTTTCTCTGACGCTTCTTTGTCAATTCAATTGGCTCTACATGATACGGATCACGATAGGTTCCATCTTCCAATACCTGTCGGGACACTCTTTCATATTCCATCATGCCTTCTTCCAACTGTTTATTAATCTCTTTGCTACGTATTACAAGCATCAGTTCCGTATCCAGATACGTGCTTCTCATATCCATGTTAAAGGAACCTATTACGGATAGATCATCATCAATCAGGATGCTTTTTCCGTGGTAAGAATAGCCGCCTTCATACTCCCAGATATCAATTCCTGTATTTAAAATTCTGTTTCTGTTTCTCGCATAATCAGCAGAACCAAACGGATTTCCATTGTTGGCAACCGAATTGGTCATGATAGAAAAATCCGGAACTCTCTCCGCAATCTCTTTCCATGTATTATACATCATATCATTGCAGATAATATATGGTGTATGAATTTTCACGCGCTCTTTTGCATTTTTCATTAGTTCTCCCAGTTGATACCAGACTACTGGTTCCTTGGAACCTGTGTGGATAGGATTTGACACTAATGCAATCTTTTCTGTCTCAAAAGTTTCGTCCGTGTAATCGGTATCGCAGATTCTTTCCTTATTCTCTTCAAAATATTTCTGATAGCCGTTCTGCAGCTCTAAAACTGCGTTCTTTACAGATTTTCTATTTGCCAGTTTTTTATTGTCATGAAAATAACTACTGTCTTCTTGTTCCCATATCGTTTCAAAATACTCTAACAACTGGTTAACTGAATTTTCTTTCTCAGGTTCATCGCAAACCACTAACACGTCTCTGTCATAGTTCTTATGTCCCGGAAAATCACCCAGGAAATAGTTGTATGTATTTCTTCCCCCAAGAATATATTTCTTTCCATCTGCAATCAAATATTTATCATGCATTCTACCCATCATTTTCCACGGTTTCAACGGATTGGCCTTATTATACAGTTTAATTTCAACATTCTCATGGGAAGATAATCCATAGAAATACGGATTTCCTTCCATATCAATCCAACTCTCCATTCCATCTACTAACAGACGAATATGTACACCTCTGTCTGCCGCATCATACAGTGCTCCTAAAATCAATTTTCCACTTTCATCGGATTGAAATGCAAAAGTAGAAAGAATAATTTCCTTTTTTGCATTCTTGATCAAACGCACTCTTTGTAAAAGCGCTTCTGGATTCTTTTCTATGATTACTGCCCGTTCTATATTTTCACTGCATTCGTTCCATGACCCATTTTTTGTTTCTTTTTTGGTTGTATTGGACACTTCCGGCTGCTTTTTATATGCAACGCAGATTCCGAGCAATTCATAAAAAGCCACACATAAAAAAATTGCCAGTATAACAAGAAGGATTTTACATATTTTATGCTTTTTCATTGTACATCACCTGATTCCTTTTTATTTCATACTTATACAATACAAAGTCAATCTCAATTTAACCTCAACAAAATTTATTTTTCATAAAAAAATATGACCGGCTTCTTTTTAAAGAAACAGTCATATTTTTATTCTAATATATGAAGGAGCTTTTCTTACTCCGTTGTATTAATCACTATTTTATTTCTTCCATAAGCTGTCGGATTTTTCTCAATGTACACCGTGTAACTGCCAGGTCATCTTCTTGTATATTCGATATAATTTTTTCATAAGCTTCTATCATTTTTTCTTTCTGACAATTACTTAATTCAATTGCCTTGTTCGTCAAAACAAGGTATGTTCTTTCTTTTTTTTCATCTAATTTCCAGATAATATATCCTTTATTTTCAAGACTTTTTACCATCTTAGATGTTTCTGGAATCGATAATTTCATGTATTCTGCCACTTCTGAAAGATATACTCCTTCATGACAGTCTGATTTTTCAACACATTCCTTTATACTATAAAGAAACAAATAATCTGTTCTTTCAACAAATTCAAATATACTTTCAACATTGATGCTCTTTAAAAAAAACTCCTCTGCACTGGTTCCTGCTCCCATATTATCGTTCCTCTCTTTCTATATATTCTTTTTTGCTGACTAGACTCTTATATGCCGGGCGAATGATCTTATCTGTAGTTATCAATTCTTCCAGGCGATGTGCACTCCAACCAGCAATTCTTGCTATCGCAAATAATGGCGTGTACAATTCTCTTGGAATATTCAACATGTCATACACAAAACCACTATAGAAATCTATATTAGGACTTACTCCTTTGAATATCTGACGCTGCTTTGCAATCAACTTAGGTGCAATCTTCTCAATATTGTTATAAAGGGTCATATCTTTCTCACGTCCTTTATCCCTTGCGAGTTGTTCTACAAAGCCTTTGAACACCCTTTCTCTTGGATCTGAAATAGAATATACAGCATGTCCCATTCCATAAATAAGTCCTTTCTGATCAAACGCCTCTTTCTTCAAAATCTTACTCAGATATGATGCAATTTCCTCTTCGTCTTCATAATCTTTCACATGACTTTTAATATCATCCATCATATTCATTACCATCAGATTTGCACCGCCATGTTTTTTTCCTTTTAAGGATGACATTGCTGCTGAAATAACAGAATAAGTATCTGAACCTGAAGATGTTACTACCCGTGTAGTGAATGTAGAATTGTTACCACCACCATGTTCCATATGTAACAATAATGCTATATCCAGTACTCTTGCTTCCAGTTCTGTGAATTTTGTATCTGGTCTTAATAGGCGCAGGAAATTTTCAGCAATAGATAAATCTTTTTCAGGTCTATGAATATACATACTTTCGTTTTTTTCATAATGACAATAAGCATGGTATGCATATACTGCTAACATAGGAAATGCTGCGATCAACTGCATACTCTGCCTTAGCACATTCGGAATTTCAAGACTTTCTTTCTCCTTATCGTAAGAGCCCAATGTAAGAATACTTCGAGTCATAGAACCCATAATATCTGATGTAGGTGCTTTCATAATGACATCTCTGGTAAAGTTAGTCGGTAGTTCCATACAATCAGATAGTCTTCCCTGAAATTCCATTAACTGTGTATCAGTTGGCAATTCTCCGAATAAAAGAAGATATGCTCCTTCTTCAAAGACAAACCTTTTTCCTTTACTTCCTGTTACTAAATCTTTTATATTATAACCACGATAAGATAACTCGCCATCACATGGACTCTTTACTCCATCACGATATTCAAAAGCTTTTATATCAGAAATATTTGTAAGCCCCGTCAACACACCTTGGCCTTTTTCATCTCGTAAGCCTCTTTTTACACCATACTCTGAATACAGATTCTTACTAATGCTATCATTTTGTTCACAAAAAATTGCTTGCTGTTTCATATAATTTTCCAAATTGCTCATTTGAATCGCTCCTTTCATTCTGTTACGAACTTACATACTATACTCAGATATTCTTGTTTCCAGTGCATTCAGCATTGTCTGTTCTTTTTCTTATTCTTATTCATTAGCAATACAATACAATGGAAAACTCAATTTAACCTCAACAAGGTTTGTTTTTTCATCCATGCAAAATCTTCTTTGTACAACAGACTGTTAGATATAGCAAAAACGGCCTTTCAAAAACAGTTAACTTCTAAATCAACTGTTTTTTGAAAGGTCGTTTCATCAGATTCTTATAGCAATCCAGCAAATAATCTCATAAATAATTGTCCCAGTCGCAAATATGCACTTCGTCCGGTTTGATATTGGTCTGTCACATCACGACATTCTCCCATCGTTCTTATCAGATCATTTTTTATTTCCACAACTGCCTGACAATCTGCCATAAAACAGCCGTTTTCAAAATGGTGATATAAACTTCGATAATCCAGATTAATTGTTCCACAAGTTGCCATACAGTCATCTGCCACACTCATTTTTGCATGACAGAAACCAGGAGTCCACTCATAAACACGAACACCATGTTTAACTAATCCATGATAAAAAGAACGAGTTATATTATAAATGAATTTTTTATCAGGGATACCAGGTGTGATAATTCTTACGTCTACCCCTCGCTTAGCAGCCAGACATAACGCATGCGTCATTTCATCTGTTATGATTAGATATGGAGTCATAAACCAACAATATTTTTCAGCTTTATTTATCATACTGATATAAACTTCTTCTCCTACTTGCTCATTATCCATAGGGCTGTCTGCATAAGGTTGAACAAACCCAGTTTGCTGTGCCGCATAATCATAGTGGAAAAGGTATTTACTAAAATCAGAATCATTAGCATCCTTATCACTTACTGCATTCCACATTTCCAAAAATGTCACCGTAAGCGACTGAACAGCATCTCCTTCTAAACGAATACCTGTATCTTTCCACTGTCCATACGGGTGTGTGTAATTAAAATATTCGTTTGCTAGATTATATCCACCTGTAAATCCGACTTTTCCATCAATAACTGTTATTTTTCTATGATCACGATTGTTCAAAAACAGATTTAAACCTGGCATAAACGGATTGAATACACGGCAATGAATTCCTATTGCCTCCATCTTTTTCACAAAATCTGTGTTAATAAAGCCTATAGAACCCATATCATCGTAGAATACTCTAACTTCCACACCTGCTTTTACTCGCTCTTCCAGAACATCTTGAATCTTATGCCATGCTTCAGCGTCTTCTATCGCATGATATTCCATAAAGATAAACTTCTGTGCTTTCTCCAAATCCTTAAGCTGTGCCTCTAATCCTTTCACTGCTTCATCAAAATACACAATATCCGTATTCTGATAGATTGGATACTGCGAATTTCTTTGTATGTAACTTGCTATATTTCCTGCTTTCGGAATTGTTTCTTTTATTTTGCTCAAACACTCCTGACTGTCCGGAAGCATTGGTAACAATTTGCTATCAATTTCTGCATATCGCTCACGCATTTTATGTGTGCCACCATTCAAACCAATCAACAAATACAGGCCTACACCCATAATTGGAAAAATTAGAATTAAGATGACCCAAGGCATTTTCATAGAGGATGTCTTATTTGATGCGTACAATCCCAAAACCAAGATCCCACTCAAAATCCTTGTAAATAAATTTATGATTTCTGCATATTCATTCAAGCGTGTTACGATAGTAATAATAAAAATCACTTCCAGAAGAATGCAGATTATGGAAAAACACAGCCGTTTTACCCCATTTTTTGTTTTTGCTTTGCCCTCTAAAGTATCTTGTTTCATATATATTCCACCTTCCTACTTGCTCAGTTTTCTCCCTAAATTTCGTGGAACATACCAATTTTGTCTTTTATTCTCTGCATTTCATTATCTGCTTCAATGATAGCTCTTGCAGAATGAAGTAATTCTTCACTTATCTCATCATAGCCAGGCATTTCTTCAATTCCTTTTTTATAGCGAAGTTGATGTTCCAATGTTGCCCAGAAATCCATACCATTGGTTCGAATCTGTAATTCTACACGCATAGGTGTTTTACCCTTAGCAAAAAATACTGGTATTTCAACAATCATATGATAGCTTCGATAACCATTCGATTTTGGATTTTTTATATAATCTTTTATTTCAATAACTTTAATATCATCCTGTTGGGTAATCAAATCTGATATCATATAAATATCGTCAATAAACGCACAAACTATTCGAACGCCTGCTACATCATTGAGATATATCTGTATATTTTCTGTTGTAAATTCATATCCCATCTTCTGCAGTTTATCGTAAATACTATTGGGCTGCTTAATTCTTGTTTTTATAAAAGAAATAGGATTTCGATTGTTCTCAACTGAAAATTCATCATCCAAAACCTCAAGTTTAGTTTGTATCTCCCGAATAGCACAACGATACATCATCATTAAATTATAAAATTTTGTAGCATTATTTAAAAACTGTAGTGATTCCGGACTGTTCATCCTGAGTTTTTTTACTTCATCTTTTGTCATGGAACTTTCCTTTCTACCTCATCCCTGATTTCAAAACATTATTTATTTTGATAGTTGATTCGTTCTCCTTGAATTACTGGATAACAAATCATTTTATCACTATCCAGATTTTCTACATGCATATCTACTGCACTGATCTGATGGTTTTCATAAGTATTGTAATAATAAATACCTTTTGTAACATTACAACACGACGTATACAATGTGATTTCATATTTTCCATCCGCTACTTCGCAACATCCTCGTTGCTGATCCACAGATCCGAGAATGTGGAAGAATTGGCTAACGCTTTCTTCCTCTGATTCACCTGAAATTGCATTTACCTTTGTAAAAGCTACACGTACAAAGCGTGAGGAAGATGAGAGATCTCCCGGAAGACCTAATCCTCCCATACCTCTACTATATGCATCAAGAGCCAAATTTTCGCAGAAAGTATTTCTGGGCTGTTTAGGAGATAAATACATATAATTATTTAGTTGAAACATCTGCTGTGGAAATGGCGGATTATTCGTAAGCACTCCTACTGGATTATCATAAATATGCAAACCATCTGACATAGATTCTACCGTAATTGACTCATTCTCATCAGAAATGATCCAGTGTAATTGTGCTAATGGTAATTGCTCGCTGAAAGGAGTATTAACAATATTAATTCGTTCAAGAAGCTCGCGAACTTCAACTAAAGAAGAACACTGACTTAAAATCCACGGAATAAATTCAAACTGTGCAATATTTTCCACATCTGGCTTAATCACGGCATAAACAGCATTTCCGACAAAATTCAGTCCTGCCATTGCCACTCCTTTTTCATTCATAGCATCATAATACAAAGGATAATCCTCTGCAACATGAGCCATTCCAATAATTGCATAATGGTTTTTCATATCGCCAACATGGCGAAAATTAAACGCATAATTACGTGGTGTAATTACTATCTGATCACCATAAGAGAATTCATAATCGAGGGTTCGTCCAAAGTAAAAATCTTTTGTTTTATAAGTTGCTGCTGTACACATGATCGTTTATCCTCCTAAATAGATTGAAATATGTCAATGAGTTTTTTTCTTGAACAATATTATAGCACAATTCTTTTATTTTGTTCTAACTTCATACATGATCATAACATGTAAACTTTAAACTATTTTCCTAGATTATTTCTCCATCAGTTTTTCAAACCAGGTATCCATAGCTAGGATGAATTGACCTACGTCTGGCAATTCTTGCAGCATTTCGTTTAGGGTTTTGTGCTTCACATATTTCTGCACATACACCCAACAGGCAACGCTACTGGCTTCTGATACAATGTCAGCTATGGTTTTGCGCATAAGCTCTTCAAATTCAGCAATTTCTTCTTTTGGAACAACATCATACAGTGTTGGTGCCTGATGACTTAATTTTACTCCATTTTCATTTGCATCTTTAAGCAGATTCTTAACTTTTTCTCTTGAATCCTCCGGTACTTTCATGTACTCCCACATAAATGCTACCACATCGGCTGGTGTGTCTTTTTTTAGTGGTGGTAACTGAATATAATCATTGTTTTCGCTCATTTTCATATCCTCCTCACGATATAATAAAATCAATAATACGTTCTCTTGTCATGTCCAGTACAGTGTCTACGAATACTCCTGCAAACAGGATCAGATACAGAATTACACTCAGCGAAAATAGAAATGCAACCTGTACCCAATCATGGTAACAGTATGCAGTCGCTATGATCAATAAAGTGAATATAAACCCAAGGATCCCTCTGACAACCGCATAAGTCTGTACTGTCATTTTTACTGCCAAGCCGATCACAAAAAGGATCAGCCATACCGGCAGTAATAATATCTTCCCAGCAAGTTTTAAAATAAACATGTGCACCTCCTATCTTACCAGTCCTGGCATATCATGGTTCACCTCTGCCTGATAATACCCGTTCATCGTTGACGGTGCATTAAACAGAGCTGCTAATAAATATTTCTTGATGTTCTTCACCTTTGTGGTGTTACCACTCATACAGTGTAAGACATACTCGATATGTGAATAGGTCAGCATCAGAAATTTTTTCTTCACCAGTGATGCCGGATACCAGTTGCTGGCAATCAAGATTTTGTCATTTTTACACATCACAGTCTCTACGATCAGGTTCACGATTTCATCTACCTGCCGCATATCGTCATGATGGGTTACTTCCAGTGATTCATAATCAATGGTCTCTTTGACAAGGTTTTCATAAGCCTGATAATCATCAGAGCGGTTATCGACATCGGATCGATTCTCATCTGCAGATACGATTTGATTAGATTTATTATCATTCATTTCAGTATCACTAAGATTAGTATTATTAGGGTTTGAAATGTAAACTTCTTGAAGTTTGTTTTCGGGACTTCTAGAAGTTTGATTTTGGGACTTCATGAAGTTTGAAATGTAAACTTCTGTAGATTCCTCATTTTCCACAGAAGTTTGTTTTTTAAACTTCTTTAATTCCTCTTCAAATTTTTTCTCATCTGTTTTCTCAGGCATAAAGGTTTTCACGTAGATAACGTTCACCTTTCCAAATCCCTGTCTGCGTTTCTCAATCAGGCCAATCCCTGTTTCGTCATCCAGTTCTCTCATGGATTTGATGGCTTTATTTCTGCCACAGTTCAGTAATTCCATGATATCTTCGATGGAAAAGTAGATATATGCTCTGTTTTTGTCATCAAACCACTGATTCTTGATGGAAAGAGACATTCGATCCAACATCAGTCCATATAAAATTTTAGCATCGCTCGATAAATCTTTAAAATAGCTGTCTGTAAATAATGCTTTTGGTATACGGTAGAAGCTGAACTGATCAGCTTCGGTACCGTAAAAATAATTAAATGTCATTTTTTTCTCCATAATTTCCTCCTTTCATTTTCTGCTAAGAAGTCCTCTTTTTAAACTTCTTTGACTTTGTTTTCTTAGCTTTTTCTATCTTTAACAGGAGTGTTCCTGCATCCATTTTTCTAATAATGATTCAATCACCTGTTCCATATCTTTGGCTGTGTAATCATCCGGAAAGTACTTTGTCAGTTTCTTTCCCGAGAATGTGAGAGAACGGGATACTTTCTTTGCCATCACACAGTTATTGAAAATTGATAACATCTGAATCTGATTGATTGGTCCATCATTCAGTTGATTTCTGAGTGCTGCAATCTGTTTTGGCTTGATAAATCCAGTGTCGCTAATATATTCGTAAATCCATTCCTGTACTTCCTTATCGATATAGGAGATATTAACAGCAACCGTGAACTGAAGCTTTTTGTTATCTACCAGATCAAGAAGTTCCGGAATTAACTCTGTCAGTCGAATGTAACGCTGAATCTGTTTATAACTTTCACCTGTCCCATCCGCAATTGCTTCCGTTGTTCTTTTGAACTTTGGGACATTTTGTCCCAAAGTCAAGTCTGTCCGAGAACCTTGGTGTTTCATGGCCTCTTGTTTCATTTTGTAAGCAAAAGCTTTTTCACTCGGCAACAATTC
Source organism: Blautia sp. OM07-19 (assembly GCF_003481595.1). Taxonomy (NCBI): domain Bacteria; kingdom Bacillati; phylum Bacillota; class Clostridia; order Lachnospirales; family Lachnospiraceae; genus Blautia; species Blautia sp. OM07-19. Next base: position 93,176 of record NZ_QULA01000006.1, on the reverse strand, counting down.
CTCTCGCTGAATGTTAGCGTCCACCATAGCCACAATGGCATCATCATCCGATAATTCTCTTACGATTGCCGGAATTGTCGTCAGTCCTGCAAGCTGTGCTGCATGCATTCTTCTGTGACCGGATACCATTTCATATTCTTCATTTTCATCCATGCGAAGCAGTACCGGTGTCAGTACTCCATTAATCTTTACACTTTCAACCAGATCCTGCATCTTTTCATCATCCAGCACCTTGAACGGATGATTTTTAAACGGATGGATCTTACTGATCTCTATCTCCATTGCAGATTCTTCATTTACCACACCCAGCAGTTCATCAATGCTTGCCAGTTTAATCTTTTCGCCACTTCTATTTTTCATTTTTCAAAACCTCCTGTGTTAAGTTCTTATATGCTTCGGCAACTTTTCCTTTCGGGCAGTGCATGTAGATGCTTTTTCCCTCTGCACTGGTCTCAGCAGCTTTTACAGACATTGGTATCACATTTTCAAATACTTCTATCTGGCTTCCGTAGGTTGTATGTACTCTCGATGCAATGTCCCTTGCGTAATTGGTTCTAAAATCTACCATAGTCAGGAGAATGCCCTCAATCGCCAGTTTTCGGTTCAGTCTTTTCTTTACTGTAAGAATGGTCTTGATCAGCTGCTGAAGTCCTTTCACCGGCAGATATGCGGCCTGTACAGGTATCAGCACGGAATCGGAAGAGACCAGTGCATTGATTGTCATCATACCAAGGCTTGGCATACAGTCGATCAGGATATAATCGTATCGGCATCTTATCGCATCGATATATTCTTTCATGATCATTTCTCTGCTCATAACATTTCCCATCGTTACTTCCAGTGCGGAAAGCTCAATATTTGCCGGGAGAAGATCTACATTTTCCTGGTGATGTAAGATCCCATCTTCCAAAGAGATTTCTTCTTCGTTGATGACATCCAGCATGATCGTTGCCAGTGTGATGCGAAGATCATCCGGTTCTTCATATCCAAGACTTGCGGTTAAACTTCCCTGTGGATCCGCGTCGATCAGCAACACTTTCTTACCTTCTCTTGCCAGTCCAATGCCTACATTTACGGTTGTGGTGGTCTTTCCGACGCCACCTTTCTGGTTTACTACGGATATAACTTTACACATGATTTCTTCCTCCTTTAACTTTCCCATGATTCTTTTTTCCATAATTTCAACAGTGCCAGTATTTCCCGCTTCATCATTGCCGGTGTATAGGAATTCGGAAAATACTTATGTAGCTGTTCGTTTGTGAAAGCCACTCTTGTGATTTCACCCTTTTTAACCTCACACATGATTTCTTCCATCTTTTCCAGTGACAACTGCTTTTCTTTACTCAGTTGCCGGATCCTCTGAGCCTGTGAGAGTGACGGGATTGCCTGTGCATACTCCATTGCTACAAGCAATTCCTTTTGCTCTTTTTCACTTAATGCTGCTATCTCTACAGCCGGACAAAAAGAAATAATCTCATCATCCAGTTTCTGCAGCATTTCCGGTATCAGTTTTGTCAGTGAGATATAACGCTGCACTTGTTTTGGACTATCACCACAATCCTCGCTGATGATCTCTATTGCCCGCTTTCTTGGTGTTTTGTGGTCAACTTGGCTCTTTTTTCGACCACTTTTTCTTTTCAATACGTCATTCTTCAGTTTGTAAGCAAAAGCTTTTTCACTGTAGCTGATCCGTTCTCTGTGAAGATTGGAATCTACCATGCTCAAGATGGAATCATCTTCACTTAATACCCGGATGATTACCGGTACTTTACGGTATCCCAGTTTCTCCGCAGCATGTTTTCTTCTGTGACCGGATATGATCTCATAGTATCCATCCGGTACTGGTCTGACGATCAGCGGATTTAATATTCCATACTTCTCAATGCTTTCCTGCAGAAGAAACATTTCCTTATCATCTTTCACCTGAAACGGATGCTCTTTGAACGATCGAAGACGCTCAATCTCAATTTCTATGATTCTTTCTTCGTTTTCTCCTGATTGTCTGTTTGGCTCAGTCATCTTGACTCCTTTCCTCCAGGATTCAGGATACTAAAAAATGCCTGCCTGGAACTTTTATAGATAGTAAAGTTCCAAACAGACATTGCTGTTTAACCATTAGCTGTAGCTAATAGAATCGAATACTGTTTCAGCTAATTTATGTTTGCAGGTTTGGGAGAGATTGTTTCTTTTCCCGCCTTTTCTCTGATTTACATCCCCGAATAAGGGGTGACAACAGAGCGGAACCCAAATGTTAGCTGGACTTCCTAAAACCCATGTTTGCAAACCGGTAATTTTGATTAGCTGTCAGCTAACAAAAATCGGATTGCGTTAGCTGGAAATTGATCATTTTGAATGGAATTTTGTGTCACGAACGTGATTAGAAAATAACAAAAGCGTTCGTTGTCAGCTAATCCAGCTAACATTTTCGAACGCTTTGAAGCCCGTCGCCAAGAGGATTTGAACCTCCGACCCCTCGCTTAGGAGGCGAGTGCTCTATCCAGCTGAGCTATGACGACACATGCCGCAAACCCTTGATTTTACTGGGTTTCTGGGATTTTTCCCTTCGGCCATATATAAGATTATCAACTCTTTTTCGAGTTGTCAATCTACAGATTTTTTTGATTTGGTAACATTAGAACGTTCCCCAATTTGGGGAATGCTTTGTTGTCACCATTAGCATTTTTCAGAATAGATTCGAACTGAAAGTTGTTTTTCATTTTTTCCCTTTGGGGAATGCCTCTGCATTCTCTTAGGAGGCGAGTGCTCTATCCACCTGAGCTATGACGACACATGCCGCAAACCCTTGATTTTACTGGGTTTCTGGGATTTTTCCCTTTGGCCATATATAAGATTATCAACTCTTTTTCGAGTTGTCAATCTACAGATTTTTTCGAGTTGGTAACATTAGAACGTTCCCTAATTTGGGGAATGCTTTGTTGTCACCTTTGGCATTTTTCAGAATAGATTCGAACTGAAAGTTGTTTTTCATTTTTTCCCTTTGGGGAATGCCTCGGTTTTCTCTTAGGAGGCGCCTGTTCTATCCATTAAACTAACAGGACAAATATCTCACAAATGAAATTGTACTATATCTTCTCCCAAAAAACAAGTCTTTTATTTTATCAAGTTTGCATCAAATCATTTATAATTTTTTACAATTCCCTTGACTTTCTTGGTCGTTATATACCCGAGTTGTCCCTGGTAATATGTGCATTCTACCCTGATGAAAAAACTTATCCCTGAGCAAAACTTTTCTATACAATACTCTGGAGCAAAATCACGTTATACTTTAGTATATATGTCATCAGAAACAACAACGAACTTATTTATAAAAAGGGGACCTTAACTAATGAAAAAGAGATTATTCATCGTAGTAAATGATGTTTTACCATTGCTTGACACCAAAGCAGCAGAGGGAAACAACACTGTTGTAGGTACAGAGCCTAATCTCAAAAAATACGATAAAGAAACAGCTATGAAAAATCTGCCGGAAATGGAAGCAGCTTTTGAGTTTCCACAGACAAAAGAATATCTTGATAAACTGGGGATAGTATATAAGGGAAATGGAATTCTCAAAAGGATTTCAGGAGATCTGCTTCCAGAAGAAGCAATGCACTGTTCCCTTTAAGAGATACGCAATTCTGGTTAAAAGATGTTTTGGAGGAAGCGGATAAAATTTTGGCACTTACTGACCCCAAATTAAAATCTTCAGAAAGCTGGTCAAAAAAGGCGGACGAAATTCGCGAACTTCGCAAACAGTATAATTTTCTCCAGGAATTTGAAAAGACAATGGTATATGCAAATGGAAAAACCTTTATAGCAGAAGAATATTCCGCGAGTACAGAATTTGTAATCTAATGTTAACAAACAGCGAATGGAAGTATCAGACATTTTATTCTTTTGCCGATTTAAGTGAAGACGCTTTCGCAGATATTCTGGATAAGGCTATCTGGCATCCAGATACACCCGTAGTAGAGAACACCTTTGTAGACAAAAAAGTTTTTAACGAACCTATTAATAAGAGCTTCAGCGTCTTGATCAAACAGACCAATAACCGTGAAAATGATCTGGAAGAAGCTCCCGACCTGGAGAACGCAGTTTTATATGTAAAATACGATCCTGAAACTGACGTTATCGAAATCTGTGGCCACGAGAAAGCGCGTAAGGAATTCAACGAAATCATGCAGAAAGCTCTCCCATTCAACAGCATTAACAGATAAATCCGCCTACCAGTTGGCTACCCCATTTTTTGTAGCAAAGCGGCTATTCATAATCCGCTTCGCTACTTATATATATATCTTCCTCCTTAAGTAGTATAAATAAGAAAGTCCCCACCCACTGCTTATTGCCTTTCGCAATTAAAGTAGTGGGTGGGGACTTTCTGTTCTTCCAGCAGAATTTTATCTTTATCTGCCGCCTGTATTTTAATATTATTTATCTGTCAGAAATGGATCTGTCCCTGAAGCCAGATATTACCTCGAAAGCGTCTTCCAATCTCCGGTTCACCCAGGAGGTCTTTTTTGTTGATGCAGATATCGAACTGCATGTTATTGCTCTCTACTGTCATCTGAATGAGTTCTTCATTTGTCACCTCATTGCGGGTATGATGGATTTCCTGGATTTCTCCCAGAATTCCATACTGGTCACACTGGATTCCATGAGGCATGAAATAAGAATCCACGATCGTAAAAATATCTTCATTTACGATCCTGTGGGAGATCATGGAATATGTATCCATGTCTTCCATCGTAAGGCTTTCCATCGCTTCCTCGTCACCATTTCTGGCTGCCGCAATCAGTGAACTACGATTCTTACTGGTTTCCTTCTCGACCTTTACTGCTTCTTTATCTTTCAGGACCGGAAGAAGAATACGTCCCTCATCTGCAAGGCCGGATAAAGTCAATGGTTTGTTCAAAACATTTCCTTTGCTTTTTTCGAGCATATATCTCGCACCATTCTGCAGATAAAAGATCAGTGTAATTCCTATTCTCAGATCGTCGCAGGCACCTGCAAAAGATTCTTTGTCTGCATGCCGTTCTACTGTCACCGGTTCATTCGTTGTAATGCCGGTTCCCTTAAAGAAAGGATAATAATATTCCACGTGAAACCTGTTATCTTCATCGTACTGACCGCAAACAGTAATTCCGCAGTCGTATCCATAACTTTTGGAGAATTCAGCAAAAGTGCCGTCCGGATGGTCTGAAACCACGTTTTTTTCATCGTAGTTTCGAATCACATCCAGCAGGATTTCTTTCATCTCCGCACGTTTCTTTATTTCTGAAAAACCGACTGCTTTTAAATAGCTGTGCAAAAGTACACCTCCATATCCTTATGCGCGGGTCTTTTTCTCAATTTTCTTCATGCCGCCCATGTATGGCTGCAGTGCTTCCGGAATATTTACGGATCCGTCAGCATTCAGGTTATTTTCCAGGAATGCGATCAGCATTCTCGGAGGAGCTACTACAGTGTTGTTCAGTGTGTGCGCAAGATATTTCTTGCCATCTTTTCCATTTACACGGATTCTCAGACGACGAGCCTGTGCATCACCTAAGTTAGAGCAGCTTCCTACTTCGAAATATTTCTTCTGTCTTGGAGACCATGCTTCTACGTCAAGAGATTTCACCTTGAGGTCTGCCAGATCACCGGAGCAGCATTCCAGTGTACGAACCGGAATATCCAGAGAACGGAACAGATCAACAGTGTTCTGCCACAGTTTGTCAAACCACATCGGGCTTTCTTCTGGTTTGCAGACAACGATCATTTCCTGTTTTTCAAACTGATGGATACGGTAAACGCCTCTCTCTTCCAGTCCGTGTGCTCCTTTTTCTTTACGGAAGCATGGGGAATAACTTGTCAGTGTTTTTGGAAGTTCTTCTTCCGGAACGATCTGATCGATGAATTTACCGATCATAGAATGCTCACTTGTTCCGATCAGATACAGATCCTCACCTTCGATCTTGTACATCATGGCATCCATCTCTGCAAAGCTCATAACGCCTGTTACAACGTTGCTTCTGATCATGAAAGGCGGTACACAGTAAGTAAATCCACGGTTGATCATGAAGTCACGCGCATATGCGATAACTGCGGAATGAAGTCTTGCGATATCTCCCATCAGATAATAGAATCCGTTACCTGCAACACGTCTTGCGCTATCCAGATCGATTCCGTCAAAGCTTTCCATAATATCTGTGTGATATGGAATTTCATAATCCGGAACAACCGGCTCACCAAATTTCTCGATTTCTACGTTTTCACTGTCATCTTTACCAATCGGTACAGATGGATCAATGATGTTCGGGATAACCATCATGTTTTTGAGAAGTTCTTCTTCTACTTCTTTTTCTCTTGCAGAAAGCTCATCAATTCTTGCACCAGATGCAGCCACCTGTTTCTTAACCTCTTCTGCCTCTTCACGTTTGCCCTGACCCATCAGTGCACCGATCTGTTTGGAAATCTTGTTTCTCTCTGCTCTGAGAGCTTCTACTTCCTGCTTGATCTCACGGTTTTCTTTGTCCAGTTCGATAACCTTGTCTACCAGTTCCAGTTTGCTGTCCTGGAATTTGTTTCTGATATTCTGTTTTACAACTTCCGGATTTTCTCTCACAAATTTAATGTCTAACATTTTTTCTCCTCCTGAAAATAAGTGGTTATATCCATTTTATTTTTTCGTTGTTTCGCCTTCATTTACTTCACCAAGTCCAAAATTAACTGCCTTGCGAAGTGCTTCTACCTCTTCCTGACTAAGCATTACATAAGATTCACCCTTGACGATCTCTTTTAAATAAAGGAAGCAGTTATCACGACTGTGTACTGCATTCAGAATCAGACCTGTGTTTTCTCTGTCAAGAAGTGCCAGCGCAAAACTCAGTTTTCCTCCAACATCGTCAAATGCATCGTATTTTTCAACACCATACTTGCTGTAAAGTAATTTGAAATGTTTTGCCAGAGTGCGTATTGCCTTTTCATGATCCTCTTTTGCCTCAAAAAGATGATCGATCTGTGCAAATTTACGAACGAAAGTTTTCTCAAGTGACTGAGCATCGCTTCCTTTCATAAACATTTTATATTTTCGCTCCAGTCGAGTCAATCTCATATTACTGCTTACTGTAGACGCAATCAATACCAGAACTACAATAAGCAAAATAATGATAACAATTCCAGGATCAATACCAATACTATCAAAAATTGTACTCATATCATACCCCTTTTATTTTATCTGATAGATTCAAATAAATCTATAATTCTCTCAAGGTCATCTCTTGAATAGTATTCTATTTCTATCTTTCCCTTATTGTTCTTCTTTCTGTGAATAAATACACGTGTTCCGGTAATATTCTTCATCTTTTCTTCAAGACTTTCATAAATTGCATCTTCCGCCGAATCAGATGACGAAGTTTCTTTTTTCTTTGATGGGTTTAAGATTGTCTTTACCAGCTTTTCTGTCTCTCTTACGCTGAGCTTCTCATCAAAAATCCGCATTGCTACAGAATACTGTTTCTCTACATCTGAGATAGCAAGCAATGCACGCGCATGTCCTGCTGAAATCATTTCATCCACCATCATCTGCTGTACTCTCGGATCCAGTTTCAACAGACGAAGAGAGTTTGTTACAGCTGTCCTGCTCTTGGATACTCTCTCTGCGATTTCATCCTGTTTCAGATTAAATTCATCAATCAGACGTTTATATGCCATTGCTTCCTCGACAGGATTCAGGTCTTCTCTCTGAATGTTCTCTATCAGGGATATCTCCACAATTTCCTGGTCGGAAAATTCTTTGATGACAACCGGAATTTCTTTCAGTCCAGCCATCTTTGCTGCACGCCATCTCCGTTCTCCTGCGACAATTTCATAATAGTCCTTCTTGTCAGATACGAGAAGCGGCTGCAGAACGCCATACATCTTGATAGATTCAGCCAGCTCAAGGAGTGCATCTTCATCAAATTTCTTGCGTGGCTGTTCACGATTCGGCTCTACTTTTGAAATTTTTACAATCGTTTCGCCCTTTACAACGGACTGTTCTGTTGTTGATTTCGTACTTGCTGTATTTGTCTTTGGCTTAGAACTTCTTACAGTTTTAGGTTTTTCCTGTGAAACCTTTTCCGGAAAAAGTGCATCCAGACCTCTTCCAAGTCCTGATTTTTTTCCTGCCATTATTTATCCTCCCTGTTAATAACTTCTTCAGCTAAAAGGCGATAAGCTTCTGCACCGGCAGATCTTGAATCATATATATTGATAGGCTGTCCGTAACTTGGTGCTTCTGCAAGTCTTACATTTCTCGGAATAATGGTCTTATAAATATTCTGTTGAAGATTATCCTTTACATTCTCGACTACCTGTAAAGAAAGATTTGTTCTGGCATCATACATGGTAAATACAACGCCTTCCATTGCAAGTTTCTTATTTAATCTGTCTTTTACAAGATCAATCGTATGTATCAGCTGAGAAAGGCCTTCCAAAGCATAATACTCACACTGTATTGGAACAAGGACAGAAGTTGCAGCTGTTAATGCATTGATTGTCAGCATATTCAAAGACGGCGGACAATCCAAGATAATATAATCATATTTTCTTCGAAGTTTATCCGTAATTCCCTTTAAAATATACTCTTTATCGTCCACACCAATCAATTCGATTTCTGCTCCGGATAAATTTATATTGGATGGAATTAAATCAAGATTTTCCACTACATCTTTTATAACTGTTTTTTTAATGTCAGCTTCTCCAAGAAGCAATTCATAAAGCGTATTTTCTACGCCATTTTTATCAACGCCTAACCCACTGGTTGTGTTTCCCTGCGGATCTATGTCAATTGCCAGAACTTTTTTCCCTTTTTCAGCAAGGCATGCAGAAAGGTTAATTGCCGTTGTAGACTTACCAACACCGCCTTTCTGGTTGGCTACTGCTATAATTCTTCCCAAAGTTCACCCTCCTTTCAAAATCATTTACGACCTATCAATTATAGCACTTTTGCCTTTAATGTTCCACATAATGTTTCACGTGAAACATTAAAATTTAGGAAAATTTTCATCAACGAATTGTTTATAATTTACAAGTTTACAAATATATCTTTCTATATCATCTATCTTACAGCGCGTCCGTCAATGTTTCACGTGAAACATTTTATAAGCGTGAAACATACAATATTAATCATTTCTGTTTCATCTATTTTGAACAGTCCTGGTAAAGTGCATCACGAATGAGCTTTGTCGGCATCTTTTAGTTTACATAATATTTGTTCGTTAAGAAGTGTCGCCTCACATGTCTTTCTATTAAATACATTTGTCTTTTTTCTTTCCTTTTCCCTAATGCCTGATATCTTCTTTCATCTTCCCATTTTTCCCTTCTATCTGCTTCATCACACGCTTTTTTCCCTGTATATGCCTCCTCTCTGGCACCTTTTTCCACATAATTGTATATTTTTTTAATAATTATTCACCTGTGTTGATAATAAAACACCGCCACCTGAGTCCTGTCCCTTAATTGCAGTTTATCTAATATGGCACTCAGATAATTTCGGATAGTTCCTTCGCTCAAAAACAGCTCTGCCGCAATTTCTCTGTTGCTGTATCCATCAGCGATCAGACGGATAATCTCCTGTTCCCGTTCGTTGATCCCATAACTACTGTAATCGAACTTTTCTTCCTTCCTGATCAGATCTGGTATTTTAGATACGATTTCTTTTCCAAAAACCGTCTGCCCTAAATTTACCGCCTGCAGCGCAGGAAGAATACTGGCATAATCCTGTTTTAAGAGGTATCCTTTTGCCCCTAACCGAAGTGCTTTTACTATATATTCATCATCCAGAAATGTCATCAAAAGCAGGATTTTTGCCTCCGGATACTCCTGCAGAATATGTTCAGAAGCCTCCAATCCGTTCATTCCTTTCATCCGAATGTCCATCAGCAGTACATCCGGGCAATACTGTCTGTACAGTCTGCACGCATCCTCTCCATCGATTCCAGTTGCAGCCACTTCAACGTCCCCATTGATCTGTAAGATCGTCTTCAACGCTTCTGTAACCAGACAATCATCATCTACAATTACTATCTTCATCTTAATTTTATCCTCATTTTTACTGTTCTAATCCTGTTGTTTTGGAATTACGGCAAATATCCGAAATCCATTTTTTCCATTGATCTGCAAGGTTCCTCCAAGTGATGTCACCCGTTCCTGCATATTTTTTAATCCTATTCCTTTGCTGTCTGCTTCCTTTTCTGAATATCCTTTTCCATTATCTTCGATACAAAGCTGATACAATGCCGGATGTTCTCTGAGTACTATTTTTACAGCTGTCGCATTACTGTGTTTTATAACATTCGACAGTGCTTCTTTTATAATTGCCGCAAAGCAATATTTAATTTTATTGGGTATTATTTCGGACATATCGTATTCCATCGTGCAATTTTCAAAGTCCTTTATAATTCCCTCTGCTATCTCTCTGAGAGTTTCAGATTCATCATGAAGATTATGTACGCTTGAACGTATACTGTTCATAGCAGAATTCAGTGATGTGTCCAGTCCTTCCAACAGACTTTCCATATTCTTGTCCCGATTTAAGGTCTTTGCCGCACCGGTTAATAAGATAGTCCTTGAAAGCAAATGTCCTACATTATCATGGATTTCGCGGGCAATTCGGTTTCTCTCACGAAGTGTTGCCGCATAAATTTCATAATTTTGTTTTTCCTGCAATGCTTTGTTTTTTTCTGCAAGAAGCATGGTACGTTCTTCGCTGTCATCTTTTATTCTTCTTATTTCAAAGTACATTTTGTCGTACTTTATTGCATCAGTCGCTAATATCCACGCTAAAGCCTCTATAATCAGTAATATAGTTGTCATTATTGGCAAAGAAGCGTCATTTTTTATCAGTATTATTGTTCCCAGAAACCCTCCTGAAAGTGTCGTCACCGTCTCCTGTTCTCTTACGAGAATATAGATCAATACGGGACAGAACAATCTTATTTCCGGCATTACAAAAAATGATACCGCAAATATACTCCATAATAAGATTTTGGTGTATTTCCTGTCAAAGAAGTAACTGCCACATATTAATATCACTGTCTCTAGCATTGCCAGTACCAGCCCTCTATTCAGGCTGAGTGTACATAATGGCAGGATTCCTCCCAGAAAAAGTATTCCTGTATCTCGAAAATACCTCATCACTCAATTCCTCACTATTTATTGATACTACTGCAAACAATTACGTAAAAACATCTCTGTTCAGAATCATTATAATATATTCCCCTGCCCCATACAAAGTGACAAATGTCACGTCTCTTTGATGACATCGCACACTTGGTATTCTTTCTGATTTCTTTTATAATCATTTCATAACCTCAAATTATATGAGACCGGAGGAACTATTATGATTCATATAGAAAATCTTGTAAAACGATATGGAGATCTGGTCGCTCTGAATCATCTGAATCTGGATATCAAAGAAGGAGAGATCTTCGGTCTTCTCGGTCCGAACGGTTCCGGCAAAACAACTGCGATCAACTGTCTCCTTTCTCTGCTGAAATATGATAAGGGCGACATCGAGATCTTCGGACAGAAAATGACGCCTGACAACTACGAAGTCAAGCAGCAGATTGGTATTGTACTTCAGAATGTAGCGGTTTTTGATGAGCTGACTGTATCTGAAAATATCGATTATTTCTGCGGTCTGTACATACATGACAAAAATCGGCGAAGGGAACTTGTCGAAGAAGCCATCCGGTTTGTCGGACTGGAAGACTACCGCAAAACACGACCTCAAAAACTTTCCGGCGGTCTTCTCAGAAGGCTCAATATTGCCTGCGGGATTGCTCACAAACCACGACTTATCATCCTCGATGAGCCAACTGTCGCCGTAGATCCGCAAAGCCGCAATAAAATCCTGGAGGGCATTCAGGAATTAAACCGCCAGGGTTCTACGATCATCTACACTTCACACTACATGGAAGAGGTCGAACAGATCTGTACACGAATCGCGATCATGGATCACGGACGCGTCATCGCATCCGGAACCACTGAAGAATTAAAGAAAATGATCAAAACCGGCGAAACGATCACCGTCGAAGCTCTTCTTCTGACCGAAAAGCAGCTTCAGGATATCCGAAATCTTCCCCATGTATTTGATGTACATTATGAAGATCAGATCCTCACTCTTCGCTGCACCGGTGCACAGCATAACCTGATCCGGATTCTGAATTACCTCCAGAGCCAGAATCTCACATTTGGCAGGGTTTTCTCTGAACTTCCTACACTGAATGATGTATTTCTTGAAATAACTGGAAAACAGCTTCGTGATTGATGTATAATTATGCATTATTATGTATATTTTTAAGAAAGGATCTTTTCTATGCGGCATTTAATAAAATATAACCTTCTGGTCAAGCTGCGAAATTTTAATATGGTCTTCTGGCCGCTTGTTTTTCCGCTGATCATGGCCACTTTTTTCTTTTTTGCATTTGGAAATCTGAATGACGCGGACTTTGAAACCGTGCAGGTCGCACTTGTAAAAGAGTCTGCCAATCCTGTATTTGTTTTTTTCCTTGATCAGGTTCAAAGCGGAGATTCTGAACTGATCGCTCTTCATGAAATGAGTGAAAAGGATGCGCTTGACGCATTAAGTCAGAAAAAGATCTCCGGCATCTACTATGAACAGGCTATCCCAGGCCTTACACTCAATGGACAGGGAATTCCTGAGAGCATTCTACAGTCCGTCCTGGAAAGTTATGAAAACAATCTGCATACGCTGCAGACCATCCTGAAAAAACATCCTTCCGGACTTCTCTCCGCTCTCCGGCAGATGTCAGATACAAAAGACCTTGTCCGGGAAGTCTCTCTCGACGGCAAAACAATAGATGGGAATTCGCAGTTTTTTTACGCTCTGGTCGCAATGGGATGTCTTTATGGATGTTTTATCGGCTTTGGCTCTGTGATCACTTTACAGGCCAATTTAACGGCTCTGGCGGCACGTCGCTGCATCACGCCTACCCACAAGCTGAAACTGATCCTTTCAGAACAGATTGCCTCTTTTCTGCTGGGGTACGCAGATGTGATCGTTCTGCTTCTGTATCTGCGAAATATCCTGAACCTAGATTTTCAGGGACAGTTCGGCAAAATGTTGATTATTTCTCTGTTCGGAAGCCTGATCGGTGTATCTATGGGATTGTTTATCGGAAGTCTTAGCAGACTGAATGAAGGCATCAAGATCGGAATCATGCTCGCAATCTCCATGTCCTGCTGTTTTTTGTCAGGACTTATGAACGGCTCTATGAAAGACACCGTAGAAAAACACGCTCCGATCATCAACAGGTTCAATCCTGCTGCACTGATCTCCGATGCTCTTTACTGTATTAATGTATATGACGATGCCTCACGCTATTACAGAAATCTGATCACACTGATCGTCATGAGTGCCGCGCTTGTTCTTGCTTCATTCTTGCTTATCCGGAGGGAACGTTATGACAGTATTTAAAGGATACTTAAAAATTTTAAAGAAAAATCTCGGAATGCTTCTGATATATCTGGTGATCTTTTTTGCAATTGCCATCGCACTTCAGGCTTCTGCCCGCAAAGAGCATCTCGGTACTTTTGAAAAGACACGGATCAATGTTGCCGTCGCAGACAGAGATCAGAGCGAACTTTCCCGGGGTCTTATCAGATACCTCAGTACTATCCACAATGTATCTGAAATCTCCAGTGAACCATCCGTTATGCAGGAGGAACTTTTTTACAGAAATACATCTTATATCGTGCAGATCCCGGAAAATTTTTACCAGACATGTATTGAAGAGGAAGAACCTCTCTCCGTCACCAAAGTCCCTGGTTCTTATACCTCTTTTTACGTAGATCAGCAGATCAGTACATGGATCAATTCCATACGTACTTATACAGCCGCAGGTTTTTCCCTTAAGGAAGCCATGGATGCATCCATGGAATTGCCTGCCTCGGAAGTAACTATGTACAAAGGTACGGAAAATAATCTTGAAACACCACCTTATATTTACTATTTCCGCTATGTTCCTTATCTGTTTCTTGCTGTGCTCAGTTATTCCATGGGGTATGTTCTCCTGGCTTTTCAGAAAGAAGATATCCTGAAACGAATGCGCGCCTCAGCAGTCTCGCTGCGTCGTCAGAATATGGAAGGACTGCTCGCAATGTTTATGCTCGGAGCTGTACTCTGGCTGATCTCAGTCGCAGGTGTCTGTGTCCTTTTTGATAAGGAGTTCCTTACTTCTCCTCTGATCGGATACTATATTCTGAATACGGCACTGATGCTTGGTATTGCACTTTCGCTCTCCTATCTTGTGGGGATTTTTGTCAAAAACAGCAATATGCTGAATGGAATCTCCAACCTGCTTTCACTGGGAATGTGCTTTCTGTGCGGAGCATTTGTCCCAATGAGTATTATGAACAAAAGCGTCCTTAAGATTGCTCAGTTTCTGCCGGTCTACTGGTATGAATCTATAAATGAAACACTTGCACAATACAAAACCCTGCCCGTACCTGTTGCAGAAGAAATCTGGAAATCCATGGGAATCGAAGCTATGTTTATTGCTGCCTTTGTATTTATGATTCTGGCGATTTCGAAGTATAAACAGCAGGGCTGATATTTTCTCCTCAATTTAAAAAAAGCCCCGTGGCTGGCTGAATTTGTTTATCAACTGTTCAGTCAGCTACAGGGCTTGTGCATTAAAAGAAAATTCCAACCTGTTCCAGAAAATGTTCCGGATCCTCTACCTGTGGAAAATGTTTTGTTTCGTTAAGAGTAACTGTTTCCACAGATGGGTTAATGTTCTGATAAGCTTCTACTGTCGCTTCTCCATTGTTCTCAGCTTCACCCTCTACAATATAAAGACTGTTATCAATCTCTTTCAGTGCACGGGTGATATCGATATTCATGTATTTTGCTACTTTGTTTGCATATACATTCTTGGCATAGCAGCCACCCTTGTGTGCAGCCTCATAATAAGCATCCTGCAGATCACGCAGTGGATGGAATGGGTCAAAGGCAAAGTTCTCGATGAATTCATTATTGATGGCTGTTCTGGATACGACCATATGGTAAACCAGTGTTCCAAATACCGGGACTTCCAGACACTTGCGGAAAAGTTTGTCTCTCTTCGTCGGCATCTGTTTCAGGGCTCCCGGATTGACCGGATTGACCATCATGATCTTGTTGAACAATTTTTCTTCATTGCGGCATGCCATAATAACAAAGGATCCTGAATAACCGCTGACGATCACATCGGTTTTCTCTCCGATCACATTTTTGATGAAATCGCAGATGCTCTGAACATATACATAATTTGTATAAGTCATACCTGGTTTCTCGGAACGTCCACAACCTGGAAGGTCTATGTTATACACGGTATGCTCCAGTGCAAGATCATCCTCTATCCTGCTCCATTCATATCCGGAACCGCCTGGAAGCATATCATGGATCAGAAGGATCGGGCTTCCTTTGCCTTTTCTTGTATAATAGATATCACCAAAACGCCAATGGTAATAATTTTTGCCATTTGTATCAAGCATTTCCTTCAGACCTGCTGATGCCGCAACCACTTTGTTCGCAATGTGGATGATAGCTGTTGTCGTTGTTGCCAGTGCTGCGAGAGTTATCAGTCGTTTACCGTGTTTATTCATGTTTTACCTCCCTTTTCATGTCTGAGTAGCCTTATTATACGACAAACAAAAAGGTTTTACAATCTATAACAAATAAAGAAGTTTCTGCACATCTTCCATTCTGGTTGCCCAGCTTGTGGCAAATCTGACTATGGTATGTGCATCGTCAGCCTTTTCCCAAAAGCTGAACTGGACTTCTTTTCGAAGTTCTTCCATCTTGGAGTCTTCAAGGATGATAAACTGCTGGTTAGTTGGGGAATCCAGCAGGAATTTATAGCCTTTTTCCTGTAATCCCTTTTTCAAAACTGCTGCCGTTTCAATGGCATTTTTGCCGATTTCCTTATACAGATCATCTGTAAAAAGTGCATCAAACTGTACGCCCACAAGTCTTCCTTTGGCAAGCAGTGCTCCATGCTGCTTTACTCTTGTAAGAAAATGCTTCGGCATGCTGTCTCCTGTAAATACAACTGCCTCGCCACAAAGTGTGCCTGCCTTGGTTCCACCGATATAAAATACATCACAGAGTTTTGCAATGTCCTGTAATGTCACATCGGTCTCTGTAGATGCAATTCCATAGATCAGTCTTGCACCGTCAAGGTACAGGGGCATTTTGTATTCTCTGCATACGGCTGACAACTCTTCCAGTTCTTTTCTGGAATACAGGGTTCCATACTCTGTCGGATGAGAAATATAGACCATCCCCGGGAAAACCATATGCTCGTGGTTCTCATCTCCATAAAATCTCTCTGCCAGTTTCTGAAGATCTGCTGCACAGATCTTGCCATCCTTCTGTGGAAGTTCCAGAACTTTATGTCCGGTAAATTCGATTGCACCGGCCTCATGTGTACTGACATGCCCCGTCTGAGCCGCTACAACGCCCTCATATGGCTGCAGAAGTGTGTCAATGACAATCTGATTGGTCTGCGTTCCTCCTGTCAGCAGAAAGACTTCTGCGTCCTCACAGCCGCAGGCCTTCTTAATCTTCTCCTTGGCTGACTCGCAGTAGTGATCCATGCCATAACCGGCAAGCTGCTCCATATTGGTGTCAATCAGGTGCTGAAGAATTTTTTCATGCGCACCTTCTGAATAATCATTTACAAAATATAACATCTCTGATTCCTCACTTTACAATAAAATCAGCTTTATTTTATCACTGCGCATTCTTTTGTGCCACCAGTAAATCGATAATTCTCGGATCTGTGTCCTCCCTGCCAGAAAAAACTGTATATTTCAATAACGCATCTGCATTCTTTTTGCCGATATATTTCTGTTTGATCGCATACTTTATAAGTTTCCAGTCATTTCGCTGTATAAGCCATTCCGTTATCGGATCTGTTTCTTCCCGAAGCTTATCCGGAACCGCATAGCGCATCAGACGCTTCATCCACTTTCCCGGCATGATCCTTTTTCTCGGATCCTCTTTTGATACCTGCGCCATGTACTGATGTATCGCTGCAAAATTTTTCTTCATGCCGGATCTCTGCCGGATTAGATCAAGGGTAAAGACTCCCTGTTCCATAAACTCTTCCACTCTGTCTGTCACATCATACGGACCATATCTGCACACCAGATTCATAAAATACGATACATGATTCTCTACATCTTCCAGATTCCATTCTTCTACATGTCCCCAGCCCAGTTTTGATCTTGGAATTTTCAGTTTCCGATTCCTCTTATAATCTATGATCCTATCCAGATAACCGATAAGTTTTCCCTGAATATCCTGTACTATTATACTGGCGGTTTCCGGTCCCATATATCGTTCAAACATCTTAAAAAAAGCAAAATTTTCTGTATGCATATATTTCTGCAAAACATAAAAACTTCTTTTGATCTGTCCGCCCTGTTTTTTCCTTTTAGCCAGCCATCTGAGATACGTCCGGAGTTCGCGCGCGCCTTCTTTTGGATCAGGATAGTTTTCCATATATCGCTGCAGTAATGGTTGATTTCGGCCTTCATAGATTGCTGACATTCTTACCAGATCTGTTACTTCCGGTATTGTTCTTATCATAAATTCTGTCAGTCCCTTTGTGGAAAGTGCAATTGCACATTCCAGTGCAGGACTTCTTCTGACGGGCTGTTTCTGTGCCAGTTTCCGAGTCTGTCTTTTCTTTCCAGCTATAACTGCTTCCGTCAGACTGCCATCTACATAATAAAAACTGGCATCATCAAAAGAAGTTATTCTTGTTCTTTCTTTTGCATTCACAGCCTCGTAAGCATCCTGATCAATTACTTCAAAGCGGTCCTCTTCCATTTCCAGCTCCTTCTCATTGAGTTTTTACGGATTTCTCCACAGACTGCTGCTTATGCCCGGTCATTTCTTCTGTCAGCAGTTCAATGATCCAATCATCTGTTTCCACATTTTTCAGAGAAAAAGCATATTCCAGAAGTTTCCCTGCATTTTCTTTTCCGATATATTTCTGTTTGATCGCATACTTTATGAGTTTTCTGTCATTTTTCTTTATGATCCATTCTGTAATCGGATCGGTTTCTTCCCGAAGCTTATCCGGAACTGCGTAGTGCATCAGCCTCTTTGTCCATTTTTTCTGTATGATACTTTCCTTTTGTCTGCTCTCCGGCATCTCCACCTCATACTGATGCAATGCCACAAAGTTCTTTCTTACACCGGACTTTAATTTTATCATGTCCAGCACGTACACACCGTCATCCACGAAATCATAAACTTTATCCGAAACATCAACCGGACCATATTTCTGTGTCAGCAGCATAAAATACTGAACACAATTTATGGCATCTGGTTTATCCATATCATTCAGATCATCCCAGTTCAGATTTATCCCGGAAAAACTGTAACCAGCCAGTTCATCTGTTATTTCTGATTCCAGATACTCAAGAAGTCTTCTCTGTATATCTCTGATGATCAGCATATCCGGATTCTCTCTCATCCAGTAGGTACGCAGAAATATTTTGAAAAATCGAAAATCTTCTGTATAACTATCCTTTTTCCGTACATACAGTCTTCTTTTTATTTTTTCCTTCCGCTTTTTCTTTCCATTCAGCCATTCCAGATATGCCCGAAGTTCTTCGTGTACCTCATCCTTATAATGATTTCTGATATATTCTCTTAACAGTGGAATATTCTGTGCCTCGTAAATAGCAGACAGCCGTACCTGATCTGCCAGATCTCTGTGCTTTTTTATAAATTCCTCACTGTGTTTTTCATCCATAAAAGCAATGGTGCTCTCCAGTTCCGGACTCATGATGATGATTCCGTCTTTTATATACTTTTCTATCCCATTCTGATCTTCATAGTTTGTTCCAGAGAATTTTAAGCCCATTTTTGCTCCTGTCTGTTAACCAACTCTTGTCGTTTTTCTTTTATTCTATATACTTATGTAAAATTCTGCCTCTGACTGGATGACGCAGTTTGCGTAATGCTTTCGCTTCAATCTGCCTTATACGTTCTCTGGTTACGCCAAATTTCTGGCTAACTTCCTCCAGTGTATATTCTTTTCCATCTGTCAGCCCATATCTCAGCCTGAGGATTTCTTTTTCTCTCGGAGCCAGTGTATCCATCACCTGATCCAGTGCCTCAGCAGCTTTATGAATGTCTATTTCTTTCTCTACTTCTTCCATTTCTGTAATGAATTCTTCTGGCACGTCATTTGTATAGCAATTGCTTTCTTCTATGTAGTTTTCTACAAAATACTGCTCCATGGATTCTTCCGGAATCATTGCATCCATAGCAATTTCTATCTCTTCTACTGACAGATTTGTTTCCTTCCGAAGAAGTTCAAATGCTTCCTTCTTCTCTGATTCTTTAAGCTTTTCAGGTTTATATCCATTATCTCTCAACTTACGGTATACTTTAAAGTAATTTCCTTTTGGGCCAGCCGGATAATGCATTGTCTTCCTTGTTGTTTCCTGATTTCTGTCAAATCTGCTTATGATATAAGTGTGTGCATATTCCTCAAATATACCGCATCTGTCAATATTGTAGTTGTTTGCTGCCACAACAAGCCCTATATGCGCTTCCGAAATTGCATCTATGATATTCATTTCGTGCTCTTCCGCTCTTTGTAAACCCAGTCTTACCGCATATCTCGTATACAGTTCTATAAGCCTTTCCGTTGCTTTTTTGTCCTTTTTTCTCAGCCCGGCTTCCAACTGCTGTATTTCCTCATCTTCCGGAAGTTCGATTTCTCTTACTTCGTCTATGAATTCTTCTATGGACGGATCCATTTCTACTACTTTTTTATAAATTTTTTCATAATCTACGTTTGCATATGGTCTGTAGCTGATATTACTTCTCACTAACCTGTTCCTTTCTTTTTGAATAGTATTTATTAATTTTCGGGTTCCCTGTGCAAAAGCTGTTTGTATCTTATCTTTCTGCCAGCAGCAACTGAACAATTCGTGGATCTGTTTCTGTATTTTCCACAGTGGCTGCATACTCCAGAAGTTTGTCTGCATTTTCCTTCCCAATATATTTTTGTCTGATTGCGCGTTTTACAAGTTTCCAGTCATCTCTCTGTATGATCCACTCTGTGACCGGATCGGTTTTCTCCCACAGTGTTTCCGAAACTGCATATCGCATCAGGCGTTTCAGCCATTTCCCACGCATGATTCCAGCCTTTGCATTATCCTTTGGCATCTTTACTTCATACTGATTCAGCTTCACGAAGTTTTTTCTTATGCCAGATTTTAATCTTATCATATCCAGTGCAACGATCTCACCTGATATGATATCCTGTACTTCATCTGTGATATCAAGCGGTCCATATTTCTTTGTCAACAACATGAAATATCGGACACAATTTATAAATTTAGATTCTGTCATATCATCCAGATCATCCCAGTTCAGGTTTGTCCAAAAGATTTCACGCATCTCACCTTCTACCATTATCGTTCTGCTCAGATAGTCCAGAAGTCGTCGCTGAATATCCCTTATGATTATTATTTCTGGCTCTCTTTCTATTTCAAAGGTTCGAACAAATAATTTAAAAAACCAGAAATTTTCGTTCTCGTTATATGCGTTCCATTCGTACAGCTTTCGTTCTATGCTTTTTTTATCTTTTCTCCTGTTATTCAGCCATTCCAGATAAGTTCTCAGTTCCTGTAGATCCCGGCTACGGTGTGTTTTTATGTAATATTTCAGCAGGGTGGTATTCTGAGCCTCATAAATGGCAGATAACCGCACCTGTGATGCCAGTTCTCCATATTCTTTTATAAATTTCTCAGTACGTTCTTCGTTCAGAAAAGCAATCGCACTTTCCAGTCCCGGACTCATTGTGACTGGCTGTTCTTCCACAAATTTTTCAGTTTCAGCCTGATTGTTTAACAGAATCGCAGCCGTCAGTGGTCTTTCCACATAAAAGAAGGATCTTTCTCCCATTAAAGTCTCCCATGACCAGACCTCTACTTTTATTGCTCCTGGACACTCATATGCGTCTTTAAAGATATCCCAGTGTATATCGTCTGTTTTCATTTGCAGGCATTGTTCCAGTTGCTTTTCATCTTGAATTTTAAATGACCAGTCCATATCGTCTTCCGACCATTCTCTGTCTTCGTTCATTGACATAGAGGATTTCCCGCATGACTCTCTCCAGAATTCTTTTTCGGATATTTGTACGTTTCCTGGTTTTTCTGATCTTAAAGGTATTCTTAAAGACATTTTTCCTCCCTGCTATGGCGGCACCTGCCTGTGCCGCTACAATCTCTGTAAACTGGTAAACCTGTTTCATGATCTTACCAGATTCTAATCATCTGCTCATAGATCAGAATTTCTTCCATATTCACATTTCGATTATCGTGATAGTGTCCGAAGAACCATTTCTTAAAACTTGTATTCTGGCGGATTTTTTCGTGATATTCTGTAAGAATATCCGTCTTGTACAACCCGCCTCCAAGTAAGGTTTGCGTACTCGATGCACAGCAATGTGTTACAATAAAATCCACTTTGTTATCATGTGCTGCCAGGTTCTCGATTCCTTCCTGCATCTCTTCTTCGGATGGAAGTTCCTGCTTCCACCAGCTCACATGATTTACCCGGTATGGATACCAGCCCTGATCCAATTTCTTCTTCTTTTTCTTAAAATCGGGATCATCTGGTTCAAGGATGCCTCCGGCAATATCATGGCTGCTGGCTCCGCCAAATGCAAATATGCTTTTCCCATCAATTTCAAACACCTGTCCACGCATCAGATGAATAACGGACGGCCGTATCTTATGAACCTTGCCCCCGTGCCATTTTTCGACCGGATAAGCATAAAGCCGATCAAAATTCTCGTGATTCCCATCCACAAATAATGTTGTAAATGGTCTGTTCTCCAGCCAGTCCATGAGCTTTGCTTCTCTGCTGCTTTCTTCGTTTCTGTTCCAGACACCGCCAAAGTCTCCACAGATGATCACACAATCATCCTTGGTCATTTCTTTTTGTTCTGGAAAAACATCTATATTGAATCTTTCAAAATCCTGGTGGCAGTCGCCCGTTATATATATCATATTTCATCACCTTCCTGCATTTTACATCCGGTGCAATCTGCATGTTCCATATAAAACATGTAGAGAAATGCAAACACATCCGGATCATCCAGATCCATCTCGACTACATCCTCTTCGTCAGATTTCCATAATGTTTCATCATCCTCTTCTTCAAACATCTCTTCATTGGATTCGTCAGGCTCTTCGCTTATAAGATTCAAAAGGGAAGCATCATCATAATCGAACTCATCTGTGAAGATATCCACGTCTGAATCATCAATGTCCTCATCTTCTTCATACCAGTGATCTTCGCTCCATCCGTCTTCCATGTAATCATGGACAGATTTTCCCGCCCACATATCGGGATTTTCGAACCAGCTGCGCAGCTCTCTTGCCTCTCTTTCCACTTCTTCCAGTTCGTCGTCCGGGATGTCCTCAAATAAGTCATCACGCTCGTTCATTTCTTCTGCTAAATATTCTTCTCTCATAAAAAAAGTCCTCCCCAAACATTTGAAATCTGCTCTGTTTTATTGTTCGCTATAAGTATAACATTCGCCAACAAACAGATCCAAGGGTTTGCAGAAAAAAGTTTTTTCAGGGTAAAACTTTTTTGCTTCAGGACAGATTTCATATATTCCGGGGAGGAATCAGGTCATATGGGTAAAAAAATATCAAGGTATTTCCAGAATTTTTTTTACCTGGTTTTTAAATTTTTTTTTCGTTTGTTTCCATTGCTTCTTTAAAGGATTTGAAGCTATTATTTTTACTTTCTTGACTGTGCGGTATATACAGGGGCAGAATATTCCTGCTTTGTTACATCTGAACCGATACATATATGCCAGTATCTGGAAACAGTCTTCTCTTACGCTTTTTTCATTAAAATTGCCATTTTGAGCAGCATCACTCCAGGCATTTTTATATTTCGCGTCCAGGATCAGCGCAGGTGTGGTTTTATTTCCTTTTTTGTAAATACACAAATCTGGTTTTAATTTACGTTGTGATTCTTCATCTGGTATTCTGAAGAATGTCTCTCTTTCATTCTGTGGTTGGAAAGTATCCGCAATCTATTCCCTACGCCCTAACTGCCACTTATCATGCTTCTTAATTTGCCGCACGGCTACAGCGTACTGCAGTAGCCGTACGGGCGGTATGATGAATCGGATACTTTATGTTTGTGAAATATAACGCAGGATCTCAGCGATGGGTATTCTGGATTATGTATATACCATACATGCCTTGTATTCCGGGACATGATAGATTTTATCTGGATTATTTTCTGCTCTTTGATTTACCAGTACAATTTTTGCCTTCGGATATTTCACTGCAATACATCCCAGTTTTAATATGGAAATGCCCACACAAATCTTTCCCTTACCGGAGCTTCGTCCTTAAACAATGGACCAATAAGCCACTCTTCCGCACTATATATATAAGGACTTTTTTCATATATTCCAAAGATATCAAGATATTTTATGACTTCCGGATGGTGCAGAAATTGTTCTTCTTCGCTGAATTCAGATTCGACCAGATTCATAAATTCCCTGTCTATTTCTTCATCTGATTCAAAAAACCAGTCGTTTTTCACATCCCTTTTCCATTCGTCTCCATAAGTTCTGATAATAATAAAACTCATTCATTTCCCTCTCCAATATACACTCTGCTGTTCACATACTCTCTTCCTTCATCTTTAAAAACCGGGATATCCTTGTCAATCACCCAATGCATTCTCACCGTTCCCGGTTCAACAGAGAGGGTTTCGAAATCATAAGTTCCCTTGATACAACAGCTCCCTCTCTGAAACTGTGAAGGAAGGTCATCCCAGGAAAGTCCTTTCTGTGTCAGTAACATCTCTTTAATCTGGCGGCAGTTTTTATGCTGTAATTCTTTATGGCGGAAATTTGCCTGTCCAAGCATCTGGATTGAGTTTCTCATGGCATCCAGCTGACGCCAGTAAAGATTATTCGCCACTTCTTCCTTGGGCACATTAAATGCACGGCAGTCAAATGTTGCCCCTTTGTCGAGGGATTTTTTGTATATTTCTGCCTCACGTTCTTCTGCAAGTTCCACACGCTGCTGCATCTGACGATTAAATTCCAACGTTGCCATACTTGCTGCAATACTACACATTTTCTGCACTTCATAATCAAACCAGGCTTCTGATGTAAGTTTTTTGTAATCTGTAAGAACCAGCGTTATCTCATCAGACTGTGTATATCCAATAACGCATCCCTGAATGTTTTCACAGAGATATTTCATCGTAGCCTGCATTACCTCCATCAGAAGCTGGTCAAAGGGTTTCACAAAATTTCTGGTAAAGGTATGAAATGCCCGTCCATCCAGTCTGAGGATCACCGGTGCTTTTTTCATTAACACGTTTTTTGATACTGCTTCATATTTTTTCATTCGTTTTGCAAGTTCTGATGTGTCCATACTTTTTCCTCCTGTCACCAGGCAGTACTTATTGGTACTGCCTGCAATTTACCAATCAGCCTTCGCTAACGTTTTAGAACGTTCATGTTCCATATAATAGTTGTACAGAAACGCAAATAATTCCGGATCATCCAAATCAACCTCTTCTTCATGAAGAGGTTCCTCTTCCTCACCTGGTGACTCCTTCTGAATATCCATCTCGATTTCATTCCAGTCGCTTTCTGGTTTCTCTCCACGAAGCTCTCCACTTTCACAGGTTTTTTCAGGTACAGCGTATAACTCCATATCATCGTCCTGAAGACTTTCTTCTTCCCAGGCATCTTCTTTATCGTCATCCGGAAGACCTTCATCATCACAATATTCTTTCTCAAAAATATCAAACCATTTTCTCAGATTCCTTATTTCCCTTTCCGTTTCCTCCACCTGGTCTTCCGGAATATCCTCAAAAATATCTTCACGATTGTCATATTCGTCTGCTACTGAGTAATTTTCTTCCATAAGTTTTTCTCCTCCCGTTTTTTGAAATAATTTGTTATTTCCTCCTTGTGTCGTACATGATAGCACCCGCCTAAATTTAATGCCACAGTAGACTAAAAAAAATTCGCCCAGGGTAAATTTTTTTTTAACGGGGGGGGAAAACTTTTTATGCCCAGGGTAAATTTGTGGTACACACAGGGTAAAAAAAGTCAAGAGTATTCTAAAATTTTTTTCGTTACTTTTAAAAAAAATTTTCTCTACTTTTAAATTCATTTTCTGCAGATACAAAAACAGAAGACCACGGGGGTCTTCTGTTTTTGTACTGGTTTCTATTATTTTTGTTCCAGATTTTCTAAAATTTGCTTTACCTTGAGCAGCAAAATGTCCTTTACCTGAGCAGCAAACTTATCTTCACTGTCTTTAATTTCATTCTTGAAATTTTTAAAATTATTGTTTTCACTCTTTGGAATCTGCAATGGAAGAAGATAAAATTTCTCATATTTTCTACTACCCGGCTCATCAGTTATTGTATAATCGAGTAATTTTGGAGCTTCTTCTTCTGCTTCTACCACCGGACAAAAAATACCCGATTTATTACATCCGAATCCGTACATGTATGACAGTATCTGGAAACAGTCTTCTCTTACACTTTCTTCAAACTCTTCTCCTACTGCTGCTTTACTCCATGCATTTTTATATTTGGCATCCAGTATCAATACCGGTGTATTTGTATTTACATTTTCTTTCTTAAAAATGCATAAATCCGGTTTTAATGTCCGCTTCCCTTGTCCTTCTCCGTTCAGGAAAAATATTTTTTTCTCATGCTGTGCTTTAAGGCAATATTCTTCTTTTAGTTTGTCCTTAAGAATACTTTCCAGATATTTCTCCCAGATCCAGTTCATGTTGATCAGTACACCATGGATCTTATTTTGTGCTTTATCTTTATCATTCTCCACAGAAATTCCCATGTGTCTGAGAAGTATTATAGCTGTTTTGCGTACTTCCTCCCAGTCATGATATACGGAATGCGTAATCTTCCTGCGTTCACGCTGAACAAGTTTCTGAGCCTCCTGCCTGGAGGCCGGCTGCATAATATTGCGGAACTTTGACATACATTCGCCAACAGTTTTTCTTCTTTTTTCAAGGCTTTTCATGGTATCCGGGTATCTTTTCTGAAGATATGTATATGCCGTAAAAATCAGCTTATTTACATCATTATCAATGGTGTATTCTCTGTATGAATATGCAATCTTGCCATTGTTAAGTGGATTCAGGCGAATATGTCGTGTAATATCAATTTTCCCTTTCACTCTGGAGTCATTACACTCATAAGTGCGATATCTTCGATATAATCCCTTGCGACAGGCATGTTCAATCTGTTCCACAAAAATGAATGCCAGAAGCTGTTCCAGAATGCCTCCATGGTTTACACCGGGTTTCATATCCTGAAAAATATTGATCTTCATCCCCAACGCTTTATCAAGTATATACTGCGTAAAAAAACAAGAATCATCGTCAAACCTGCTGCTGATAAAAACGTTTCTGTCTTCTATTTGAAGAATGCCTGTATAATTTTGTGTCCACAACTTTCCGTTAAAGTTCGCAAGGACACGGAATGATTCTTTCTCTTCATCTGACATCTCAGGAATGGAAAAAACATTATCAGCTGAAAGCTTTAGCAGTTGTTCCCGCAGCTTTTCCTGAGTTAGTTCATTTTTCTCTGAAACATTGCTGTAATCTTTTAGTTTGATTAAATTGCTCATTATTCGGTGAGTTCCTCTTATGCTTGTGTTGATTCTTTTTCTTCTCTGCTTTCTAATGCCTTCTTACACTCTTCTACAAAATCTTGTTCGTCACCTTCTCCTCGAATATATTCGTATAAAAGAGATTCTAGTCTTAAATCCCAGACGGAGCTTATTAATGACTTTGCAATAGCCTCTGTTTTATCTTCAGCTTTTTCTCCTGCGTCTATTGCCTGATTTATTATATTGCCCGGTAAATTAGCAAACTGTCCCTGGCTGATAAAGTAATGTTTTCCGAAATTTGGATTATCTTTTAATTTTTCATTGTTCAAATTCATAATACTATCCGCAATTACTTCGGCAACCTTGTTGCATTCAAAATTACACTTATACTTTTCTTTATATTCGCCTAAAATACCTTTTAACGAATTTTTCAATAAATCTCTAGTAACTTCCACTTCTTTCCAAATAAATCTACGACGGAGTGCGAAATCCATACTTTCTACGGATCGGTCAATATCATTCATGGTTCCGATAATGATTACATTTTCTGGAATATAAAATCCGTTTGCGAAAATATCCTCATTTTCTCCATAATATTTCTTTTCTTTTACATCATATGTCGGGAGATTTTGATACTGGGTCTGTACTGCATTGCCTTTTCCGCGCTTGTCCGTTTCCAGGCAGAACATTAATTCTCCGAATACCTTTGATAAATCTGCACGGTTAATTTCGTCAATAAGGAAGAAATACTTCTTTTTCTTATTTTTTTTATCTTCTTTGTTTTGAACTGCGACATCACGGCAGAATTTTTTGAAAATGCCATCTACCTTGCGGAAAACCATGGTTGTGTTTCCATCTTTGTCTTTGTCTTTGTCTTCAATCGGACGAAGACCTTCGACAAAATCCGTGTAATCATACGAAGGATGGAATTGAACGAATTCATAGTTTTTATCATTTAATTTTTCGCCACATTCACATTCTTTCGCAATTTCTTTCGCAATTTCCTTCGCCATACGGGTTTTGCCTGTTCCTGGTGCACCAGTGAGTATGATTTGAGTTGCACCGTTGCTAATTAAATCTTCAAGCTCCTCCTTTACCTTATTATCTTTAGATTCTTCCATATTACCTTCTCCTTTTTTTATATCTATATTTATTCCCATCTTTCTATATAATTCCAAACAATTAGATAAATGTTGTTTTCCGTTTTCCTCACTGAAATTTATTAATATATTTGAAATCTCTTTGACTGTGCTTTCTTTTACATTCTCCAATTCTTCCTTAATTTTTCTCATATATTTACTGTCATCTTTAACAATACTCTCTCCAAAATAAATATCTGCCCCTGAAGAATAGGGCGTTTTTTCACGTATATCAGGCCACACAGCTTTAATTCTCTCTAGTGTTCCTTGCTCCGGTTTAGTGTCAGATAAAGCATCATATATCTCTAACAAAGGTTGAATAATCGCTATTATTTTACCTTTGTTTCCATCTGTTTTTATACTACTTTTTAGTTGATTTCTTCTAATACCACTCTTAGATTTCTGATCTTTAGCTGAAGTCTCAAAAATAGCTGCAAACTCCTCCAATGTAAGTTCTCCAAGCTTCCGATTTTCTTCTTCCATTTCCACACCCCTTTTCTTAATTTACTCAATATTATATCAATCCTGTTTTTCTACATCAATATTAATTCTCGAATAACAGCAATAAAGCCAATTTTCTCTTCCTTCATATTCTTTTAAAATATACAGCCTACTACTTCCACCTACTTATCTGCCACTGACCACATTTCTTAATATCCTACCCATCCTGTCTCAATGTATCACTTCCCTCATGATAATACAGGGTGAGAAATTTTTATTCTTTTTCTATTGTATCCTCCCCGCAGACACGCTACAATAAACTTATCAAAAACCAAGGAGAAACGCGCATGAAAAAGAAAAATTTCAAAAAACTATTCGCAGTTCTTATTGCAGTCTGTATGATGGTCATCGGGTTTCCGGTTACTTCGCAGGCGGCGGTCAGAGTATCCGCACCCAGATTAAAGAGTGCAAAGTCTGCCAGCAGCGGCATACAGCTCACCTGGAGCAAAGTCTCAAACGCTTCCGGATATGTGATCTACCGGAATGACAAATGTATCGGTGGGGTAAAGGGAAACAAAACCGTCTCCTACATTGACCGCAAGGCCAAAACAGGAAGCAGATACACCTATCTCGTAAGAGCTTTCCGTCAGTATGGAAAAAAACGGGTTTACAGCAGTGCCAGCAACCGGCTTCAGGGAGTCCGAAAAGCCGTCAGCAATAATGGTCTTGGAACTCCGGTTCAGACCGGTGTCCGTTTCTGGAAAAATCTCAGTGCCAATGGTGCAAATGGCGTAACTTACGGAACAACCTGGAAGAAAGTAAAAGGAGCCTATGGATATCAGGTTCAGATCTGGGGAAGGGAATTCGGAAGTTCTCATACTTATTCCAAATTCACAAGACAGACTAAATTCGGTGAAAGCTTCTCCAGCTTAGATAAAATCGGAATGAGAATCCGGGCATACAAGATCGTCGGTAAAAAGAAAGTATTCGGACCGTTCAGTAACTGGTCTTTCAGCAATGTCCATTTTTAAATATCTGTAAAAAAGACCGCCCGGGCTGATAATTTCATATCAGTCCGGGCGGTCTTTTTTTATTTGGCCTGTGCTGGTGTTGCTGTAACTTCTGTCTCCTCTGAAGTTTCTTCAGAATCTGTAGTTTCGGAAGCTGTGTCTTTTGTATCTGTATTTATCACATCCTGATATGCTTCATCCATATCGCGGATATTCATCTTGTTGACCAAATAGACTTTGTCTCCGACAACTGCTGCATAGAAGTTTGTATCGTACTCATAATACTCTGCAGTTGTCTCATTGCCATCGGTATCTTTGAATACGAAGGTATATGCCGGATTACCTTCCGGAGTGTATTTTTCGGTAAGGCGCTGCTGCGCAGTCATATTGATGAGTTTATTGTAGAATGTTGTAAAGGTTGTATCATCCAGATCTACGCCATCAAGTTTGTAGGAAACCATTGTTGTTTCTTCTGCATCCTCATCATCGCTGTCTTTGGATGTTTCTCTTGTCACAGTTACTGTATGATCACCATCTGATGATTTTACTTCCAGGGAATCCAGACTGTTGACAGAGAGGTAATTTACAGAAAGACTGTAGAAATCAGAAGCCTTGCTGTCCAGGATATCTGTCAGGGAGTCTTTCGTGATCGTGTAGACTTCTTTGCTGTCATCTGCTTTCACATAACGGTCATCTCCTGTTTCATCACCGACATAGATGGTAATCTCTTTCTCTACTGTTTTTGTTTCTGTATCCTCAGAGTCTGTATCTGTCCCTTCTGCATCCGTGTCTTCTGATGCCTCATCGGCATCTGTAGTAT
Source organism: Blautia sp. OM07-19 (assembly GCF_003481595.1). Classification (NCBI taxonomy): domain Bacteria; kingdom Bacillati; phylum Bacillota; class Clostridia; order Lachnospirales; family Lachnospiraceae; genus Blautia; species Blautia sp. OM07-19. Next base: position 63,058 of record NZ_QULA01000006.1, on the reverse strand, counting down.
CGGTATTCTCTGAATCCGCATCTCCTGATGTTGTATCAGAATCTTCATCTGCTGTAGTCTCGGAATCTGCATCTTCCGCTTCCTCAGAATCATCCTCCTCTACCGCTTCTTCCTCCGTATATTTCGCAGTGATCACTGCATACGGATCATCAAATCCATATTTGGAATCATCTGTGCAGTTATAATCCACAAAGCTGTCATATGCCAGTGAACCGATTGCTGATGTCACCGTTCCGGCCTTATCGGTATCTGCTTTTTCGGATGTCTTTCCATCTGACACATTCCAGAAGAGATTATCCGGATCCTGGGTCAGTTCATAGCCATCTTCTTTATCAACTTTAACCTCTGTGATCGTTGAGGAAGTTACAGATGGGAACGTTCCGCTCTCTGCAAAGTCATACAGAGTTCCCATAAATGGCTCCACTGCAGAGCTGTCTACCAGATATACATTCTTGTCATCATCGCTTTTCTTCACATAATACTGGCTGGTGGATTCATTCTCCATACCGATCTGAAGTACTGTATCTCCGTCATCTGTCGTAAGTTTGATCTCATTCTGTGGAGAATCCAGATCATATTCACTTAAATCCTCCACATCAGAGATTTCCTGTGCAGCAGAGAGGGATGCGATCCCTCCCACTGCAGTATTTACAGTATCCTGATCCACCGGGAAATCCGCATCGCTTTTTTCCGACCAGGCGTCGTCTTTTTTGTCAAATTCTACATTGTCCTGTCCTGCTGTGAATGCAACCGAAGTAATATCATCTGTAGACAGGCTGGTCAGTTCAACACTTGTGTCCTCTTCCTCAGATTCTTTCTTTTCCTGAGAAGAAACATAAGAATTTACGCCCACATAAGCTCCGGACACCACGCCAAGTGCAACTACAGCAGAGACAAATTTTACTGTCTTTTTTTTCATTATGCTTTTCTCCTTTTCAGCCATACGCCGAAGCCGATCACCAGAAATGCAACCGGAATCAGACCCATGATAATGATCTTCCAGAAACTTGCATCATAGGCAGTCAGAGTCAGGTAAGAAACCTGGAGGTCTTTTGCCGAAACAGAAATCGTAGAAGTTTCATCGGAGCTACACATCCAGCTTAAGGATTCCATGATCATCTGCTCATTTCCACCGGATACCATCTGATTGATCTGGCTGTCCATCAGATTGGAGGAAGCATAATAAACGATCTGTGTTTCTTTGTCATCATCCAGAGATTCTGTGATGCTTACACCTAGGTCAAATGGTCCCTTGATATCGTCATCTGTTTCCTCAATGCTTCCACTGTTTACATCCACCTTGGAATATGCACTGTCTGATGTAGTAAGAAGACTCTCTATCGTTACCGTATCTCTCACATCATCTGTTTTCTGGATACCCTGTGCTGTAGGCATCAGCACATAATATCCCTTGGAAGCAAAATCTGTGATCGCATCTGTGCTGTTAACTGTCGGAACCAGATAATATGGCATCTGTGCGTAATGCTGGGAATCTCCCTCAATCACGATTCCCTCTGTTCTCTCTACGCCGTAATTTGCAAGTACAGCGTCAAAGTTTGTCATGGATTCTTCCGTATAATCAGAGAAGATCATAGCCTTGCCGCCGTTTTCCAGATACTCGATGATCGCATCTTTTTCTGTCTCGGAAATATCACTTGTCGGTGCGTTGATCAGCAGGCAGGCTGCATCATCCGGCACGCTCTCTTCTGTCAGAAGATTCAGGGACTGGATATCGATATTCGCTTTCTCGATATCTTCTTTTAAGGTAGAATCGAGTTCCTTCTCTCCATGTCCGTCGAGTGTGTACAGGATCGGAAGATTTTCGGATGTTACATAAGAGATCGCGCTGTCGATCTGTCCTTCGCCGTCGAATCCTGTTGTTGTATAACTGTAAGTGTTATAGTCCATGGAGGACTGGTAGATCGTATCGTAAGATACGACTTTGCTTCTGTCACCGCATACAACGATCAGGCTGTTTGCAGAAACATCATCACTTGTATACTGAGAAGTAAATTTCGGATTTACAACAGGGTCTTTTGTCTCAACTTTAATATGCGAAGATTCTTCCGCATATTTTTCCAGAAGTCTCTTTAATGTCTCATCCTCAGAACCACTCTGGACAACCTGATAGATCGTGATATCCTTGTCCAGCTTCTTGAGATAAGCTTTCGTCTCATCGCCGATACTATAAAGCTTCTGTGAGCTTACATCAAACTCTGTATATTTGGATGGCAGAGATCCGACGATCATATTGATCACAATTACGATCACAATAAAAATCGCACTGATCACAACACTATAGGAACCGTTTTTCAGATATTTTCCATTCATGGATTCTTTAATCCTCTGCTTTAACGGCTTCTTTTCTTTCTTGTTCTGCCCGTCTTTTTTGTTAAACTTTTCCTTCAGTTTCATCTTTCTCGCCTCCTTAATTCCAACGTCTCTTCGCAATAGACTGTACGGTCAGGAAAAGACAAACTGCGATCACTGACACGAAATACAGGATTCCCTTGATGTCAAAGATCGAATTGGCAAAGTTATCAAAATGGCTGCTCAGGTTAACGATATTCAGAACCTTCTGGATCCCGCCTGAGAAGAAAGAAGAATTTACCACATATATAATCGCAAGAATGATCTCTCCGATCACACATACTGCTGCCGAGATCAGCAGATTCTTGATCATCGTATAAATGATCAGAGCTGCCGCAAGGATCAGAAGTCCAAATGTAATGCAGGTAGACAGAGCTCCCTCTGAAAAGAATGAGGAAATTCCGTTCATCATATAAAATGCAAATAGAAATACAAAGGTAAGAACTGCTGCAATAACCTGACTCTCAGTCAGGGAAGATACAAATACACCAATTGCAAGGTTTGCACAGCCAAGCAGAAAAAATCCCAGAATACCTGTATAGGCTCCTGCAAAAGAAACTGTTCCGAATTTTGACATCAGAAGTGGGTAAAAGCACATGATGACCATCGGAATCGCAAAGATCGTTACCAGTGCAAGATATTTACCAAGAACGATCTGGCCGACAGAAACCGGCGCTGTCAGAAGCAGCTGGTCTGTCTTCTGTTTCCGTTCTTCTGCAAGAACTCTCATGGTCAGAATTGGAACGCTGATCAGAAATACAAAGGTCAGCGCACTTAACGTATATTCAAATTTCGGATAAGCTGCTGCCAGCTGATAGGCCGAAAAATAAATACCTGTAAGAAGCAGGATAAAGAAAATAAACAAATATCCTACCATAGATGTGAGATAACTTCTCAGCTCTCTCTTATATACTGCTGTCATTTCGTTTCTCCCTCCTTCTCCGGTTCCTCAGGTTTTTTCTTCTTGTCATCTTCGGTCAGCTCCAGGAAGATCTCTTCGAGGGATACTTTCTTGGACTGCATTTCAAGGATCGGATAATGATGTTCTGCCATCTTAAAGAAAACTTCCTCACGGATATCTGTACTTTCTTCTGTGGAAAGTTTCACTTCCCAGCCTTCCTGATCCTTGGCTGCGTTGATCGCGATCTCCTTGATCCCCTCGATCTCTCCAAGCAGAATACGGATCTTGTCCTTATCTCCTTTGACAAGAAGTGACAGATTGTTGGAACCCTGCGCGAGTTTCCCCAGGTTATCCGGCGTATCGCTGGCAACCAGTTTGCCATGAGAAATGATCAATACATAATCACATACTGCACTTACCTCAGAAAGAATATGAGAACTCAGGATAACGGTATGTTTCTTTTTAAGGCTCTTGATCAGATCGCGGATCTCTATGATCTGCTTCGGGTCAAGTCCTACTGTCGGCTCATCCAGGATGATAACTTCCGGATATCCTAGGATCGCCTGTGCAAGTCCAACTCTCTGTCTGTAACCTTTGGACAGATTTTTGATCAGGCGGTTACGCATATCTGAGATCTTGACCATCTCCATGACTTCTTCAACCATGGATTTCTTTTCGTTTTTTGGGATTTTTTTGAGATCAGCGGCGAAATTCATATATTCGAGCACTGTCATATCGAAATAAAGAGGCGGAATTTCCGGCAGATAACCGATACATTTCTTTGCCTGTTCCGGTTCTTCCAGTATGTCATGACCGTCAATGGTTACCGTTCCTTCCGTAGATGCTATATAACCGGTAATCATGTTCATAGTCGTTGATTTACCAGCTCCGTTCGGCCCGAGAAAGCCGTAGATTTTTCCCTTCTCTATCTTAAAAGAAAGGTGGTCAACTGCTGTATGGTCGCCATAACGTTTGACCAAATTGTTTACTTCAATCACAAAATTCTCCTCCTTTTCTTTACAAACAGAAGATGCTTCCGGGCGAAACAGAGATAGGGGGGTACCCGGAAACATCTTTTATTACAGAGCGGATCTTACATCCGCTCCTTGAAATATTCTATGAGAAAGTTGTGATAAAAATTGGATAAATCTGTGAGGATTCTGTGAAAAGGAATTTGAGAAATTCAGGATAATTTATGACAAAGGTTCTTTAAGCGGAGTACCCGCTTTGCGTGGATAACGTCCCGGGGTCGCTTTGACCTTCTCGATCACAACGAGGGAGCGCTGGATCTCTGAATCCGGAAGCTGGAAATAGACAACATCCTGGATCCTGCCGCCGAGGATCTTGACTGCTTTCTGTGCCTGCTCTACTTCTTCCTGTACAGTACCTGATTTATAGGAAATAAAAAATCCACCTGTCTTCACATATGGAAGACAGTATTCTGATAAAGTTGCCAGATTGGATACCGCACGGGAAACACAGAGATCATAAGTTTCGCGGTATGCTTTGTTTTTGGCAAATTCTTCGGCTCTGCCGTGGATCGCAGTGATATTCTCCAGTTTCAGAAGCTGGAAAGTCTCCTCAAGGAAGTTCACTCTTTTTTTGAGAGAATCCAGAAGGCAGGCTTCCAGATGCGGGAACGCGATCTTGAGCGGAACGCCCGGAAAACCTGCACCTGTTCCGATATCCATGATCCTGTTTACCTTGCTCATATCCACTGCTTTTACGCAGGCAAGGCTGTCCAGGAAGTGCTTTACCAGCACTTCCTGAAATTCTGTGATACCGGTCAGGTTCATGACTTTATTTTTTTCTACAAGATATTCGTAAAAATCTGTAAACTGCTTTTTCTGGACTTCATCGAGAGTGATGCCAAGTTCCTGGCAGCCTTCTTCCAGTATTGTTAAATCATATGCCATTGATCTGCTCCTTCTTTATGCATTTCGTCTGTACTGTTCCAGATATACAAGAAGCACAGAGATATCTGCCGGAGATACGCCGGAAATTCTGGACGCCTGTCCGATAGATACCGGGCGGTATTCTTCCAGTTTCTGTCTTGCTTCAATACGGAGGCTTCCGACTTTTTCATAATCCAAGTCCTCCGGGATCTTCTTTGCTTCCAGTTTCTTGAACTGTTCTACCTGTTTCATCTGACGCTTGATGTAGCCTTCGTATTTCAGATTGATCTCAACCTGTTCTTTTACGTCCCATGGAAGTTCCGGACGTTCTTTGTCGATCGGCGCAAGGTCTTCATAAGTGAGTTCCGGTCTGCGAATCAGTTCTGCGATGGTTGTTCCGGATTTCAGAAGAGTGCTTCCTTTTTCTTCAAGGAGCTTCTGCACTTCCGGATTTCCTCCGATCGTCGCATGTTCTGTTCGCTCAATTTCTCTTGCGATCGCTGCTTCTTTTTCAAGAAGTTTCTGATAAGTCTCCTCGTCGATCAGACCGACCTGATAACCTTTCTTGCGGAGACGTAAATCTGCATTATCCTGTCTGAGAAGCAGACGGTATTCTGCACGGCTTGTCATCATACGATATGGTTCGTGGTTTTCTTTCGTAACAAGGTCATCGATCAGAACGCCGATATATGCCTCGGAACGGTCAAGGATCAGCTGTTCCTGTCCCTTAACTTCCATAGCCGCATTGATTCCAGCGATCAGTCCCTGTGCAGCTGCTTCTTCATATCCTGAGCTTCCGTTGAACTGTCCGCCGCTGAAAAGTCCCTTGATCTTCTTGAATTCCAGTGTCGGATAAAGCTGCCGCGGATTGATGCAGTCATACTCGATCGCATAGGCGTTCTTTACGATCTTTGCATGCTCCAGTCCCGGTACGGAGTGGTACATCTCATCCTGAACATCTTCAGGAAGGGAGCTTGACATTCCACCGACATACATCTCGTTTGTATAAAGTCCTTCTGGCTCGATAAATACCTGATGGCGTTTCTTATCAGCAAATCTTACTACTTTGTCCTCGATGGACGGGCAGTATCTCGGTCCTGTTCCCTCGATCATTCCGGAATACAGAGGGGAACGGTCAAGGTTTGCACGAATGATCTCGTGTGTTTTTTCGTTTGTGTAGGTAAGCCAGCAGGATTTTTGCTCGATCTGCACGCTTTCCGGGTCTGTGAAAAAAGAGAACGGTACAACTCTCTTATCACCAAACTGTTCTTCCATCTTGGAATAGTCGATGGTATTTCCTGCGATTCGTGCCGGTGTTCCTGTCTTGAAACGGAACATTTCGATTCCAAGTTCCTTGAGTGAATCCGTCAGATAGTTTGCCGCCTGCAGTCCGTTCGGACCTGTATAGTTGCTGACATCACCATAAATACAGCGTGCCTTGAGGTAAGTTCCTGTGCAGAGTACGACCGCCTGGCAGTGATAAACTGCACCTGAATATAATTTTACACCTGTGATCTTTCCATCTTCTACAAGAAGTTTGGTTACTTCTCCCTGTTTGATCGTAAGGTTTGACTGGTTTTCCAGAGTCTTACGCATCTCTGTGCTGTATGCCTGTTTGTCTGCCTGCGCTCTGAGTGAGTGAACTGCAGGTCCCTTGGACTGGTTCAGCATTTTGGACTGAATAAAAGTCTTGTCAATATTTTTGCCCATTTCCCCGCCGAGTGCATCCAGCTCTCTTACCAGATGTCCCTTGGAGCTGCCTCCTACGTTCGGGTTACACGGCATCAGTGCGATACTGTCCACACTGACTGTAAACATTACGGTATCAAGTCCCAGTCTTGCACAGGCAAGAGCTGCTTCACATCCTGCATGACCGGCTCCAACTACAACGATATCACAGTTTTTCTCCAGTCTTCTGTCCTCCATTTTTATCTTCCCTTCTTTTCTAAATTGCGTTTATTTTCCTGTACAGAATTTACTGAAGATCTCATTGACCAGATCCTCCCCTACGGATTCTCCCACGATCCTTCCGAGGCTTTCGTAGGCATTCATAAGGTCGATGGAAAAGAAATCTTCTGCCATTCCCATATCAATACTGTTCTTCACAAGTTCCAGGCTTTCTTTCGCTTCTTCCAGTGCAGCTTTGTGTCTTGCATTTGTGATGTATACTTCATCATTAAAAGAAAGTTCTCCCTGGAAAAACATGTTCTTGATCTCATCTTCCAGTTTACGGATCCCTGTTTCTTCCACTACAGAAACAGGGATCACCGGACTTCCGGTACGCTGCTTTATTTTCTCCATATCTACGACCGGCTCAAGGTCTGTCTTGTTGTAGATCACGATGCTTTTTCTTCCGGAAAGTAATTCTATGATCTCTTCATCGTTTTCGTCAAGTGGTCTGGATGAATCTACAACATACAGGATAAGGTCTGCGTCCTCTGCCATCTGTTTGGCTTTGCCGACTCCGATCTTTTCCACTACATCCTCGGTTTCGCGGATTCCTGCGGTATCGATCACGCGAAGTGTAATTCCGTTCAGAGAAATGTATTCCTCCAGGATATCCCTCGTTGTGCCTTCGATCTCTGTGACGATCGCGCGGTCTTCGCCTACCAGGAAATTGAGGAGGGAAGATTTGCCGGCATTTGGTTTACCGAGGATAACTGTCTTGATCCCCTCCTGGATCATTCTTCCGTCGTCGGCAGTTTTCAACAGGTCCTGGATCTCTTTGGTCTCTTTATCCACAATGACTCTTAATTCCTGTGGATAGCCGGTGAGATCGTAGTGCTCCGGATCATCCAGGGCAGATTCTATATATGCGATCTGGTAGAGCAGTCTGCTCCGGATCTCTTTTACGGCACGCTGTACGGAGCCTTTGAGCTGTTCTACGGAGCTCTTGAGTGCCATGGAGTTTTTGGCCTGAATGACATCCATGACAGCCTCCGCCTGCGACAGATCCAGCCTTCCGTTTAAGAAAGCTCTCTTTGTAAATTCTCCTGGTTCTGCGATCACGGCTCCGTTTTTGAGCACGGTTTCCAGAACCTTCTTCATGGCATAGACTCCGCCATGACAATCTATTTCTACGGTGTCCTCACCAGTATAAGTGTGAGGTCCTCTCATGATCATAACCAGAACTTCATCAACCACATCTTCTCCATCATAGATGAAACCGTAATGGATCGTGTGGCTCTGTACTTCCCTGATATTTTTCTTTCCGTTTTTGGAACGATAGATCCGGGAAATCACATCCATTGCTTCATCTCCGCTGATACGGACGATCCCGATTCCGGACGCACTCATAGCAGTTGAGATCGCAGCGATCGTTTTTTCCATAATTCCTCCTTATAAAAAAAATGTTATCCCAGAAGAAAGCACACGCCAATCACGTGTTATTCACGCTTTCACCTAGAATAACATTTTATATTTCAGTTGTGAACTGTTTTCACTGCTGATTTAATGTTACTGTTCACTTCTTTCACAGTAACTTGGTCAAAATCCATTCCAAATCACCTACGGTGATGGGATTTTGCCCTGTATGTCTCGGGATTTTGCCATATTCATGGCAAAACACCTCGCGGGATACTACCTGTGAGCAGTAACACTTTAGTATCTCTTTAATTTGACAACTACGTGACGGTATGGTTCTTCACCTTCACTTACTGTCTCTACGAATTTATTTCCCTGAAGTGCAGAATGGATGATTCTTCTCTCGTAAGGATTCATTGGCTCGAGAACTACAGATTTTCTTGTTTTCTTGACCTTGTAGGCGATTCCCCTTGCCAGGTTCTCGAGAGTTTCTTTTCTGCGTCTTCTGTAATCCTCTGTATCGAGTTTTACTCTGATATAGTCGGATTTGCCTTTGTTTACAACGAGGCTTGTAAGGTACTGGAGAGAATCAAGTGTCTGTCCTCTCTTACCGATCAGGATTCCCATATCCTGGCCTTCAAAATCGACTTCCAGACAGCCATCTGTTGTGTTATATTTGGATGTGATCTGGACTTCTCCGAGATCCATGGATGCAAATACATCATGAAGGAAAACAGATGCTCTCTCTTCGATCTCTTTGATCTCTGCCGGATCAGTGATGATCTCGATCGGCTTGGATACTCTTACCGGTTTTTCTTTGGCCGGTTTCAGCTCCCTTACTGGTTTCTCTTTGTAAACTCTTTCTTTCGGCTGTTTCTCTCTGACCGGTTTTGCAGGTTTTTCTTCTCTCGCTGCCTCTGGCTTTACTTCTTGTTTATTAGAAGTTCTGGCAGGTGCCTTTGGTGCCGGCTTCGGTGAAGATTTCTTCTGTTCCGGTTTCGGCTCGTCCTTGAATGCATCCAGTTTGACAGAAGCTACGATTTCCTCGAGTTCCTTTTCTTCTGAATGATCCTCTACTTTGCGAGCTTTAATGATCGCAGGCTTACTTCCAATTCCGAAAAATCCGGAACTTCCTTCGCTGATTACCTGAATGTCAAGCTGATCACTGGTCACGCCCAGTTCAATACATGCTTTTGTGATTGCTTCATTTTTGGTTTTTGCTGAAAACTGCATATATTCATTCATGATAAAACCCCGACCTTCCCTCTCTATTTCTTCTTGTTTTTCTCATCAAAAGCTTTGACCATATTTGCTTTTGCGGTAATGCTGCCTTCTTTTGCATGGGAAGCATTCTGGTAAGCTTCTTCTACTTTCTTCGCACGGTTTGCTTCATCAGAACCGCTCATACCTTTGTCGATCTTGTTGATATTCTTTACGCTCTGATGTGCCTGGTTTGTGATCTTCTGCGGCGGAAGTCCTTCTTTTGCACGTTTGGCTTCCATCTTCTTCATATTCTCGTTTACGAGATCATCAATGTTCATCTTGTTCAGGTGACGGTTGATGAGAAGCTGCTGGATACTTCTTACTACGGCACTTGCGATCCAGTAAATACCAAGACCTACCGGGAATGTGAAACAGAAAAATGCAGACATAAGCGGCATTACTGTATTCATAGTCTTCATGGAGCTTGCCATTGCATTATTCTCGCCACCGCCCTGTGTTGCTGCCTGTGGCATAAGCTTCAGGTTGAGCATCTGTGTTGCCCATGACAGAACCGGAATTGCAAGAGCTGCAATGATCAGGATCAGGGATCCTGTTTTGATATAGCTCAGCGGCTGGTCTGCGATGTTGAGCACACCAAAAGTCTGCATCTTCTGGATCTCGGAAGCAGTTTTGCTGATCTGATCTGAGAATCCGGAGAACTGACTGATATCCTGTAAGGATTTCCACTGGGATGGAGACAGAGCATACAGGAAATCTACGATAGAATCTGCATTATCTGTGACCTGTCTTACTCGTGTCATCTTGTTGTCTGTGATAAAGTTATTGACGATATCTGCAAATCCATCTACTGCAAGGATCTGTGTGCAGACACCATTGAACACATTATATACACTGCTTACATAAGCAGGGATATTCTGGATTACCTGATACAGAGCATACAGGATTGGGAGCTGGATAGCGAGCTGAACACAGCTTCCTGTAGGGGATACACCGTATTTCTGATATACCGCCTGGGTTTCCTCCTGCATCTTCATCATTGAATCCTGATCTTTTTTACCCTGATATTTCTTCTGGATTTTCTGGATCTCCGGCTGCATGATCGCACTCAGCTTAGAGAATTTCTGCTGTTTGATCTGCAGAGGAGTCATAAAAAGATAGATCAGAATACTGAAAATAATAATACAAAGGCCAAGGTTCTGAATTCCAACCATATCCAGCACTTTGTAGATACCGTTCATGATCCAGCCCATCACGATTGCGACCTGGCCGATGATCGGGGTACCACTTTTAGTAGCCAAAATCATACTTTCCAATTTACTTGTTCCTCCTGGATGATCTTATGGAACAACTTCATGATTGATCCATTTACCTTTATGGTACGGGATCATATCCCCCATGAGAAAAAGGATTACAACGTAATATTCTCCATATTGCCAGTAATCCTCCCCTGATTGCACCATATTTTTCGATTGCTTCCAAACCATATTGAGAACATGTGGGAATATAAGGACATTTAGTTCTCTTCATCGGTGATATATATTTCTGATAGAGACGAATCATTTTAATAAGAAGTTTCTTCATCAGTATGAACCTCTTCTATGATCTGATGTTTCCCTGCCAGATGCATGAAAGCACTCTCTATCTCCTGATAGCTCCTGCCCTTCGCTGCTGGTCTGGCAATTACAACAATATCAAGATTTCTCCTGAAAAGTTCTTCATTCAGACGATAGCTCTCTCTTACCAGTCTGGTGAGCCTGTGGCGAACCACACTATTCCCTACTTTTTTACTTACTGATATTCCCAGACGATTCTTCATGTACTGATTATCCAGTACGTACATCACCAGATACCGATTTGCTTTTGATGTTCCATGTCTGTATACCTGCTGAAAATCTTTGTTTTTCTTTAAGGACTCTGAATATTTCATCGAATCCCCTTTCTTTATTATAGAAGAAAAGACCACATAACTGCGGTCTTATATCTTAGGCTGATAACTGCTTTCTTCCTTTTAATCTTCTGGCTGCTAATACTTTACGGCCGCCCTTTGTGCTCATACGAGCTCTGAAACCATGAACTTTCGCTCTAGATCTTTTCTTTGGCTGAAATGTCATTTTCATAGGTAAAGCACCTCCTTTATCTATTATCCCTATTCATACTATTATCATAGAACATCGTTTTAATTATATTCATTCTGCACCCGTTCGTCAAGCAAAAATTCACAAAAAATCCAATAAAATTAAGTGTTTCCGACACTTTCAAAATAACCCACACTCAATTGTGGAAATATCTGGTTTACGTAAAGTTATCCACTTTTTGTGGATAACTTGTGGATAACTTAAACTTTTTCGGCTGTTTTATCCTCACATACCCCCATATTTTTACACATATTCCTAAAAAAATCCTTTATTTTACAGCATTCTCTCTGTGGACAAAGTTATACACATTCCACAGGGGTAAGTATCCGCCTGTACGGATGTTATGTAAACTTATAGGGGATTATCCACACTTTCCAACTTATGCACATGTGGATAAAGTGGATAACTTGTGGACAACACCCGATTTTAACCACACAAACCATTTTTTCAGGGGATAATTTTACACAAATAATGATTGATTAACCACTGGATTTATTATAATATATAAAAGGATATCTATGTCCAATTGACCAATTGTAACTGTGAAAGTACTGAACAGTTACGAATAATTTACACACATTCAAAGGAACCAGGAGTTTGAAATATGGATAAAGTTATAGAAAAATGGGATGAAATTCTTCAGACAGTCAAACGTGACTACAATATCAGCGACGTAGCCTTCAATACATGGCTCAAACCGCTCGAAGTCTACGATGTGACTGACAATGTCATCACAATTTTAGTCCCATCTGAACAGGTAGTTCTGATAAACCTTCTTAATAAAAAGTACAAACTTCTTCTCCAGGTTACCATCTGCGAACTGACTGGAATAAGTGAGTGCGATGTCAAATTCATATCTCCTGATGAAGCACCTCAGAAAGATGTTCCTTCTTATGATAATGCAGCACCTGCAATGTCAGATATCGAACGTCGCTGTGAAGATGCACATTTGAATCCGAAATACATTTTTGATACTTTCATTGTCGGAAATAATAACAAATTTGCTCAGGCCGCAGCCCTTGCTGTTGCAGAATCCCCGGGAGATACCTATAATCCGCTGTTTATCTACGGAGGTGCAGGACTTGGCAAGACTCATCTGATGCATTCCATCGCTCATTATATTATTGAACATGATGAAAACAGCAAAGTTTTGTATGTAACCAGTGAAGAATTCACAAATGAACTGATCGAAACGATCCGAAACGGAAATAACTCCGCAATGTCCAAATTCCGTGAAAAATACAGGAATATTGATGTTCTTCTGGTCGATGATATTCAGTTTATTATAGGAAAGGAATCCACACAGGAGGAATTTTTCCACACTTTCAACAGTCTGCACAGTGCCAAGAAACAGATCATCATTTCTTCAGATAAACCACCGAAAGATATGGAAATTTTGGAAGAACGCTTCCGTTCAAGATTCGAATGGGGTCTGATCGCAGATATTACCTTACCTGATTACGAGACCCGAATGGCAATTCTCCACAAAAAAGAAGAGCTCGAAGGCTACAATATCAGCGAAGAAGTCATTAATTACATTGCAACAAACATCAAATCCAATATCCGTGAGCTGGAAGGTGCCTTTAATAAGGTAATGGCAAGTTCCAAACTGGAGAAAAAGGAAGTAACCCTTGAACTTGCCGAGCAGGCACTCAAGGATATCATCTCCCCAAATGAGCAAAAAGTTATCACTCCGGATTATATTATTTCCGTTGTTGCAGAACACTATCATGTAACTGTAGCGGAACTCTGCGGAAACAAGCGTAGTTCCAAGATCGTCATGCCAAGACAGATCGCCATGTATCTCTGCCGTGAGATCATTGACACTTCTCTCAAGACGATCGGCAAAAATCTTGGTAACCGTGATCACACTACAATTATGCACGGAATTGAGAAAATCGAAAAAGAATTAGCAACAAATGATAACCTCAAAAACTCCATCGCTACCTTGAAGAAAAAAATTAATCCACAGGGTTAAGTGACTTATCCACACCCACTTTCAAAGTTATCTGGTAGTTTTACACGTAGTTATACAGTCCTCAAAACCTTTATTTTCAAGGTTTGAAAGACTTTTACACATAATCCCCATCCCCTAAGGCGGCTACGGCGGATATCTATATATTTATATATTTATAAAAGCAATTTTCAAACACGAAGGGAGTTATACACATGAAGATTATCTGTCCCAAAAATAATCTATTAAAAAGCGTAAATATTTCTTTGAAAGCTGTTCCTTCTAAAACAACCATGCCAATCCTTGAATGTATCCTTATGGATGCAACCACAAACCAGATCAAATTTACAACAAATGATATGGAATTGGGCATTGAAACAATCGTAGATGGACAAATCGAAGAAAAAGGAATGGTTGCACTTGATGCCAAAATCTTTTATGAAATCATCAGAAGACTTCCGGACAGTGATGTAACTATCAAAACTGACAACAACTATGTAGCAACGATCACCTGTGAAAAAGCCAAGTTTACAATTCCTGGCAAAGCAGGCGAAGATTTTGCATACCTTCCTGTTATCGAAAAAGACGAAGCACTGACCCTTTCTCAGTTTACTTTGAAAGAGATGATCCGTCAGACTATTTTTTCTATTGCAGTCAATGAAAACAACCGTTTGATGACTGGTGAATTGTTCGAAATCAAAGATAATTGTCTGAAGATTGTTTCTCTGGATGGACACCGTATTTCCATCAGAAAAATGCCATTGAAGCGAAATTATTCAGATCGCAAGATTGTCGTTCCAGGAAAGACACTCAGCGAGATCAGCAAAATCCTCTCTGGAGAAATTGACGATCAGGTTAGTATATATTTCACAAAAAACCACATTTTATTTGAATTTGATCGGACAATTGTGGTATCCAGACTGATTGAGGGAGAATATTTCCGAATTGATCAGATGCTTTCCAGTGATTACGATACAAAGATCAGTGTAAACAAGAAAGAATTCCTGAACTGTATTGACCGTGCAACACTTCTTGTAAGAGAAGGAGATAAGAAACCGATCGTAATTGAGATCAGTGATGGTAAGATGGAGCTGAAGATTGATTCTTCTATGGGATCTATGGATGAAGAGATCGACATTGAAAAAGAGGGTAAAGATATTCTTATCGGATTCAACCCGAAATTCCTGATCGATGCTTTGAAAGTTATTGATGATGAGACGATCCACATGTATCTGATGAATCCAAAAGCACCATGCTTCATCAGAGATGACGAAGAAACATATACTTATCTGATCTTACCAGTTAACATCAGTCAGAATCAGGCCAGATAAGGAGGAGGATTATTTTGGAAATTACGATCAGAGATGAATTTATCAAACTTGGACAGGCTTTGAAACTCGCCGGAGTTGTAGAGGACGGTGTTCAGGCAAAATATGAAATTCAGGATGGAAATGTAAAAGTAAATGGTGAAGTAGATCAGCGGCGTGGACGCAAAGTATACGTTGGTGATGTGATCACTTTTGAAGGTCAGGAAATCAAAGTTATAAAATAATTATGTATATTGAATCTGTACAACTTCAGAATTTTAGAAATTACCGTGAATTGCAGCTTGATTTTGACAAAGGTACAAATATTTTTTACGGAGATAATGCACAGGGAAAAACCAATATCCTGGAATCTGTCTATATCTGTGGAACGACAAAGTCCCACAAGGGCAGCAAGGATAAAGAACTGATACGGTTTGGGGAGGAAGAATCCCACATCCGCATGATGATCAAAAAAGACGGACTTTCCTACAAGATCGACATGCATCTTCGCAAAAACAAGGCAAAGGGAGTTGCAATTAACGGTCTTCCGATAAAAAAGGCAAGAGAACTGTTTGGAATCGTGAATCTTGTCTTTTTTTCACCGGAAGATTTAAATATTATCAAGAATGGTCCGGGGGAAAGACGCAGGTTTATGGACCTTGAACTCTGCCAGCTGGATCAGATCTATCTTACAGATCTGGCTGGATATAATCATATCGTGAACCAGAGAAATAAACTTCTCAAAGATATGTATCATAATCCGGCACTTAAGGATACGCTTGAAATATGGGATCTGCAGATGCTCCAGTACGGGCAGAAAGTCATCAGCAAAAGAAAAGAGTTCGTAAAAGATCTGAATACAGTCATAAAGGAAATCCACAGCAACCTGACAGGGGGAGAGGAACATATTGAAGTACTCTATGAGCCCAGTACGGAGGCTGAATTTTTTGAGGAAACGCTCAAAAAGAACAGAGACAGAGATATCCGGATGAAGATGACTTCCTCCGGACCTCACAGGGATGATCTTTGTTTTATGGTAAACGGGGTGGATATACGAAAGTTTGGCTCACAGGGGCAGCAGAGGACCGCAGCATTATCTTTGAAACTTTCAGAAATTTATCTTGTAAAAGAAAAGATCAAGGATACGCCGGTACTTTTGCTGGATGATGTACTTTCAGAGTTGGACAGCAACCGTCAGACCTATCTTCTTGACTGTATCCATGATATACAGACTCTGATCACCTGTACTGGACTGGATGATTTTGTAAGTCATCAGTTTCACCTGAACAAAGTTTTCAAAGTTGTCAAAGGAGAAGTGTTTGAGCCTGTTTAAAACAGAGTTCTATGGATAAAAAGAAAACGTAAGAAACAGTTTTGACAAGGATATTAGTGTATGTTACACTGTTCATAATCTTGGAAAGTTGGTGAATATATTGGACAAAGAGGAATTTCGGATCAAACTTGAAGAAATTAACCGCCTTGTAGAGAAGAAGAACTACAAGGATGCCATGGAAGTTGTAGACAGTATTGACTGGCGTCGTGTAAAGAATGTTCATACCCTTTGTGTTGTTGGTGAGATCTATGCAGCAAACAAGCGGTATGACGACAGCAGGGAGATTTTCCTTCTGGCTTATCACAGAGCTCCTATTGGCAGAAATATTTTGTATCGATTAATCGAAGTATCCCTCAAGATGAAGGATATTGATGAGGCAATGGAATATTATGATGAATTCCTGGAAGTTGCCCCTAATGACAGTACACAGTATGTATTAAAATATAAAATCCGCAAAGCAGAACAGGCTCCGCTCGAAGAGCAGATCAGAATTCTCGAGGATTACAAAGAGAAAGAATTCACAGAGAGATGGTCATACGAGCTGGCTAAATTATATTATCAGAATGGAGATACCAAGAAATGCCTGGATCTCTGTGATGAAATGGTTCTCTGGTTCAGTGATGGTAAGTATGTCATGAAAGCCCTGGATCTTAAGAGTCGTATGGGAATGCTGAGTGGTAAAGAAAAAGAAAAATACGATAAACAGTTTATTCCGAATCTCAAGACAGTGGAGGATTCCGCTGAGAATAAAGAAGAGGTTCAGGATGGAGAAGCGAAAGAACCACGGGCAGAAGCAGCACCGGCAGCAGATGATGATGCACCTGTGATCGACAGCGTAGATATTGATGAGCGTGATGTTAATGGAGCAGAAAGCCTTCAGGAAAAAATCTCCAAGGGAATCCGCGATATCTTTACAGGAAAGAAAAAAGAATCCGAAGAGGAATTTATGAAGGAAGAGGAGGAAGCACCTGCTGAGGAGGTTCCGGAAGAAATGATCAAGGATATTTCTTCAGAAGCAGAACCGACAAATGTACCGGAACTTGAACCGGAAGATGCAGTGATCCCGCCTCCGGCAACACCTGGAACTTCTATTTTCAGCACGATCGAGGAGAAGATAGAAGAAGTTACAAATCAGGAGATCAAGGATGAACAGGAAGAGACACCGGAAGAAGTAACTGAGGAAGTCAGTGAAGAAGAACTTCCGGATGTAGTGATCGAATCTGAGGAAACAGATGCTGAAGAAGCAGAGGAGCTTCCGGAAGCTGAAGAAGAACCGGAAATCGAAGAGGTTGAAATTCCAGAAGAAGAAGTGAAACCGCTGGAGACAGAGGATGACTTTGTTGATTCGGCAGAGGAAGAGAAGACAAAACTTCCTGAACTTGAGATCCCGGAAGCAATGAAGAATGTTGGAATGGAAAATCCATTACATACAGAAATTCCGAAAGCACCGGATATCTGTCTTCCGGGAGCAGAAGATTCTGAGGAGACACCTGATTTTGAATTTAATCTGGAAGATACGATTCTTGCAGCAGCAACTGCACAGGGAATTGAAATTCCGGATGAACCGATAGTGAAAGAAGAACCGGTTCAGGAAGTAAATACTGCAGAAGAGGATGCTGAGGATTATATGTCTGAAGAGGATCTTCGCAGTGCAGAAGAAGAATTCCTGAACGGACCTGTCAAGAAGCAGGATTCGGAAGACGAAATTTATGATGATCTGGATTCTTATAAGATGGAAGATGACTCTGATGAAGATTTCGGTGAGGAAGACGGCTACGAAGATGAGGATATCAGTGATCTTGAGGAAGAAGAATTCCTTGCAGATCAGTATGAGGATACTGTAAAAGCAGCCAAGACTCCTGAAAAGAAACCAACTCTCAGAAAATCCGGCAGGAAAGCAAAACAGCAGGAACCGGAAGATGACGACATGGAGCAGCTTCTCTATACTGTTGAGCCGAAACGCAAAGTCAGGGATATCATTCCGAGAGAAAAGAAGATGACCGCAGATGAGGAGAAACTCTTTACCTACTTTGCGAAAGTTCCGGGCTTAAGGGAACAGATCGTGGATGCACTTTATGATGCGCAGATCTGTGCTTCTGACAAGACTTCAAAGACAGGAAATATTATTGTGATGGGTGGCCGTGAGACAGGAAAGACAAGACTGATCTCAGGACTGATCCCGGCGATCTGCAAGGAACTGAACCTGGAGGCATCCAAGGTTGCCTATGTATTTGCGGATCAGATCAATGGCAAGAATGTAGCAGAGATTGTTCGTAAGATGTCAGGCGGTTTCCTGGTTATCGAAAACGCCAATCAGCTGGCAAAAGAAACAGTTAATCAGTTGAATAAGGCAATGGAGTTCCGGACTGACGGACTGATCGTGATCATTGAGGATGAAAAGATCGGAATGCGTAAACTGATCGCAAGATTCCCGAAATTTACATCCAAGTTTACATCTATGATCAATATTCCGGTATTTACCAACGATGAACTTGTTAATTTTGCGAAAATCTACACAAGAGAGAACGGATACACCATCGACCAGATGGCAATGCTGTCGCTGTATAACCTGATCAGCACAAGCCAGAAGGAAGATCAGCCGATGAATATCGGTGCGGTCAAGGACATCATTGACAGTGCGATCGCCAAATCAAGAGGAGGTCTTCGTAAACTGATCTCCAAGAAAAAAGTAAATCAGGATGGATACCTGGTACTTTACGAGAAAGATTTTAATTAGTGAGAGGAGAAAATATGGCCAGACCTTATCTTGGAAATCCTAAATATACCATTGAAGTCCTTCAAAAGTACGGTTTTGTATTCCAGAAAAGGTTTGGTCAGAATTTTCTGATCGATACCCATGTTCTGGAGCGTATCATCGAAGCTTCCGAGATCACCAAAGATGATTTTGTACTGGAGATCGGACCGGGAATCGGAACGATGACACAGTATCTTGCAGAGGCAGCAAGAGAAGTAACAGCAGTTGAGATTGACGATGCACTGATTCCGATCCTTAAGGATACACTTAAGGAATGGGACAATGTAACCGTTCTTCACGGAGATATCCTCAAGACAGATATCCGTAAGATCGCAGATGAGAAGAATCAGGGGCGTCCGATCAAGGTCGTTGCAAATCTGCCATATTACATTACGACACCGATCATTATGGGCTTATTCGAAAGCCATGTTCCAGTAGATTCGATCACGGTAATGGTACAGAAAGAAGTGGCAGACAGAATGCAGACAGGTCCTGGTTCCAAGGATTACGGGGCACTTTCACTGGCTGTACAGTATTATGCAGAACCAAAGATCGTTGCAAATGTACCGCCGAATTGCTTTATGCCGCGGCCGAAGGTTGGAAGTGCGGTGATCCGCCTGACGAGACATCAGAATCCGCCGGTAACAACGCTGGATGAGAAATTAATGTTCCGTCTGATTCGTGCATCTTTTAACCAGAGAAGAAAAACTCTGTCAAACAGTCTTAAGAATTCACAGGAACTGCCGTATTCCAAGGAAGAGGTAGAAGCTGCGATCAAAGAATGTGGACTTCCGTTGAATATCAGAGGGGAAGCACTGACGCTGGAACAGTTTGCCAGACTGTCAGATACATTTTCGAAATTAAATAAATAAGCAAATAAAAAGCATCCGGTGGCTGGTCGGATGCTTTTTATTATTTATTAAATTTAAAAGGAAGGAGAGTTGATAACCATTTCAGGCTATCAACATATGAAAAAGAAAATTATAAAAATAATGTTGGCTGTATTATTTTTATGGTCTTAGTATAGCCAGAAAATATGATGGAATCGTGTTGAACTTATGAAAAAACAGTGAACAAAGGTCAAAAGTTTTATGAATGACAGCCAGATAAAAAATTTTTACAGCATAGCCGAAAAACTGTGGTATAATGGGCTCGCCTGAGAGAAAAAGCATCGAAACAGGTGTGAAATTCAGGCTGATACATGAGAATGCATGAATTCAGGAGGTAATTACAATGAAAATAAACAAAAAAATCAGTGCACTGGTACTTGCAGGGGCTCTTGCATGTACAACACCGGCGATGGTCTACGCACAGGACAGCTCAGATGTGGTTGACCAGGCCGTAGAGATCCTTCAGGATAACGGAGTGGATGAACTTCTGTCCGATCCGGACAAGGTAGTGGATCTGATCGTTCAGGCTAAGGAAATTCTCGGTCAGGTAGATGTAACAAATGATGAGATCGGCTCAGCTCTTGATGTGGCAGCAGAAAGTGCGGGAATTACACTTTCCGATTCTGAGAAACAGACTCTGATCCAGTTATATGATAAATTCAAGAATACAGATCTGGATGAGAACCAGCTGAGAAGTCAGGTAAATAAGGTTTATAACAAGCTGGATGAGCTTGGGATCACCAAAGAAGATGTCAAAGGAATCATTGGCAAACTGGTCGATTTTGCCAGAAGCATCCTTAACTGACCTCACAGGAAAGACACTAGTACGTTTGTGAAAAACACACAGGATAAAAAATAGAGGAGTCAGAAATTTATAGTATATTTGAATAAAAAAAATGAATATACAGAAATAAAATTGTGCAAATATACGGAAACTTCATCGTTTGTTCATAAAAAGTTCATAATCGACTGTTATTATAAGTACAGTTCGAAGAGAACTTCACTAACAGACGTTGTAATGTTCTTCATTACACATAAATTTTTTCATAATAATCGCCCCGGTAAACCACTGCCGGGGCACTCCTCGTTTATTGAGTCCCTTTTTGGGGACTTTTTTTATTTCCTCCTGCATATAAAATATGCTATAATGAGACTAACTATAGTAAAATGATCAAAAGTATAGACGATATAGATAGATTTTTATATGAGAGGAGAATTGCAGATCATGTCTGAGTCAATGAAAGATTATGAAAAAGAACTGGAAGCTTCCATGAAAACGATCGAGGAAGGCGACATTCTCACAGGAACTGTGATCAGTGTGGATGAAAAAGAAGTGATCCTCGATCTTAAATATTATGCAGAAGGTGTGATCCCGGCAGAGAATTTCAGCAGAGAGCCAGGATTTAACCTCAAAGAAAATGTCCAGGAAGGGGACGAGATTCAGGCTACCGTGATCCGTAAAGATGACGGAAATGGAAATATCCTGCTCTCAAGGGTAGAGGCAGTTGATGTCCTTGCATGGGATAAACTTAAGGAATTAAAGGAATCTGGAGAGGTTCTGGATGTTGTAGTAAAAGGAATCACAAACGCAGGCGTTATCGCTTATGTAGAAGGTGTCAGAGGTTTTATCCCGGCATCCAAACTTGCTCTTGGATATGTTGAGGATACAGAGGCATATCTGAACAAACCGATCCAGGTACAGGTCATCGACGTTGATAAAGAAAGTAAGAAACTGATTCTTTCTGCTAAGGAAATTCTCCGTGAGAAGGCAGAAGAAGAACGCAGAAACAAAGTTTCAAACCTTGAGATCGGGCTTATCACCGAGGGAACAGTAGAGAGCCTTCAGCCATATGGTGCATTTGTAGATCTTGGAAACGGACTTTCCGGTCTGGTGCATATTTCTCAGATCTGCGAGAAGAGGATCAAGAAACCGTCAGAGGTTCTTGCTGTAGGAGACAAGGTCAAAGTCAAAGTCACTGCGATCAAGGACGGAAAGCTCAGTCTCAGCATTAAGGAAGCATCTGATATGATGGCGAAGGAAATCGAAGAAGAAGTTTATGAAGTACCAGATGCAGGAGAAGAGGCAACCACTACACTGGGCTCTCTCTTTGCAAATATCAAACTGGATTGAAAGGACGGCTGGAATGAAAAATCAGGAAAAAATTTTTGTTATAGGACATAAAAATCCGGATACAGATTCTATCTGCTCGGCAATTGCATACTGCGACATCAAAAACAGGACAAGCCAGCACCAGAAATTTATTCCGAAGCGCGCAGGACAGATCAATGAGGAGACAGAGTATGTGCTGAGCCGTTTTGGAGTTCAGCCGCCGGGATATCTGAGTAATATCGGAACCCAGGTCAAGGACATGGATATCCGTATGAGCCCGGATGCAGACAAGGGAATGTCGCTGAAAGCTGCATGGGATATCATGCAGGAGAACAGCATTGTTTCTCTTCCAATCAGAGATAAAGAAGGTGCCCTGGAAGGTCTGATCACGATCGGTGATATTGCGAAGACCTATATGGATACGACTGACAGCTATCTTCTTTCCAGAGCAAGAACACAGTATCAGAAGATCGCAGAGACGATCGACGGAGAAGTGATCGAGGGAAATCCTCATGGATATTTTATCAAGGGAAGAGTTATGGTAGGAACTGCCAACCCGGATAAAATGAAAGAATATATCGAAGAAGATGATATGATCATCATGGGAGACAGAGAAGAGGATCATCTTCAGGCGATTTCCCAGAATGTAAGCTGTATTATCGTGGGACTTGGAATCCAGGTATCAGAGAATGTTATGAAACTCGCACATGAGAAGGATATCATCATTATTTCTTCCCCGTATGATACCTTTACGATCGCGCGACTGATCAACCAGAGTATTCCGGTCAGATATATCATGAAAACAGAAAATCTTGTAACTTTTAATACCGAAGATTTTACAGATGATATCCAGGATGTCATGATCAAGCACCGTCATCGTGCATTCCCGGTCATCAACAAGAAGGGCAAATGTATCGGTACCATATCCAGACGTAATTTCCTGGGCATGCACAAGAAGCAGGTAGTTCTTGTAGACCATAATGAGATCGATCAGGCAGTAGATAATATTGAGAAAGCTGACATTCTTGAGATCATTGACCATCATAAACTTGGAACACTGCAGACGGTTCAGCCGATCAGCTTCCGTAACCAGCCGGTGGGATGTACCGGAACGATCATGTATCAGATCTATGGCGAACAGAAACTTGAGATCTCGCCTAAGATTGCAGGACTTCTGTGCGCAGCGATCATTTCAGATACGCTGATGTTCCGTTCACCGACCTGCACACTGCAGGATAAGATGGCAGCAGGAGCACTGGCACTGATCGCAGATATTTCCATTGAGCAGTTTGCGAAGGAAATGTTCCGTGCAGGAAGCAACCTCAAGGATAAATCACCGGAAGAAATCTTTTATCAGGATTACAAGAAATTTATTGCAGAAGGTGATATCTGCTTTGGCGTTGGACAGATCAGTTCTATGGATTCAGAAGAACTCAAAGAGATCAAAGAAAGACTGCTGCCGTTCATGGTAAGCGAATGCGGACGCCATGGTGTCACCAGAGTTTACTTCATGCTGACGGATATTATAACACAGTCAACGGAACTGCTGTTTTATGGAGAGGGAAGCCGTGAAATGGCAGAAAATGCATTTAAGATGGAGCCGGAAAACGACGCATTCTATCTCGAAGGTGTAGTTTCACGTAAGAAACAGCTGATCCCGCCGCTGATGGAAGCAGCACAGATGTCCGGTGATTATGCATAAAACAAAAGCAAAAGACAGACAGGAGGATTTGTAAATCATGGCAAAACAGACCTGGAAAGCAGGGAATATGCTGTATCCGCTCCCGGCGGTTATGGTGAGCGTTACAGATGGCAAAGGACAGGATGATATTATAACAGTAGCCTGGACAGGTACGATCTGCACAAATCCTCCAATGGTTTATATTTCTGTTCGTCCGAGCCGTTTTTCCCATCATATGCTGATGGAAACGGGAGAATTTGTAATCAATCTGACGACAGAGAAACTTACCAGAGCTACGGATTACTGTGGTGTCCGCTCTGGCAGAGACGTTGATAAATTCAAAGAAACAGGACTTACAAGAGAAAAGGCAGAATTTGTCAAAGCACCTATGATCAAAGAATCTCCGGTATCTATAGAATGCCGTGTTACAGAAGTTAAGAAACTGGGATCTCATGATATGTTTCTTGCGGAAGTACTTGCAGTACATGCGGATGAGGAGTATATGGACGAAAACAACCGCTTTGATCTTAACCGTGCACGTCCGATGGTATATTCTCATGGAGAATATCTTGGTATCGGAAAGAAACTGGGCACATTTGGCTACAGTGTCAAAAAACGGAGAAAAAGTGCGAAAAAATGAGCCTTCCCAAAGAGGGATTGCAGAACAAGGGCATTTATGCTAAAATGGGCGTTAAGCAATTTGTGAGAAATCAAACAGGAGAACGGACATTTTATGAATAATATAACATTGATAGGAATGCCTGGAGTCGGCAAAAGCACAATAGGCGTTGTACTGGCAAAGGTATTAGGCTATCAGTTCCTTGATTCGGATCTTCTGATCCAGAAACAGGAAAGAAGACGTCTGCGTGAGATCATTGAAGAAGAAGGATACATGGGATTCAAGGAAATTGAGAACCGTGTCAATGCGTCTATTGATGTAAACCATACTGTGATCGCGACAGGCGGAAGCGTAGTGTACTGTGAAGAGGCTATGAATCATCTGAGGTCGATTGGAACAGTTGTATATTTGAAATTATCTTTAGATTCCCTTGCAAAGCGCCTTGGCAATCTGCAGTGCAGAGGCGTACTGTTAAAGGACGGTCAGACATTGAAGGATCTGTACGAAGAACGAACTCCATTATATGAGAAATATGCAGATGTTGTTCTGGACGAAGAAGGGAAAGATTTGGAAGAAAGTCTGCACGATCTTTTGGAAATACTAGAAGAGAATTCAAAGTAACTATTGTTGAAAAGACAATGAAGCGGAAGGGGACAGAGTAAATTTTTATTTACAAATGGCAAATCTGTGTTATAATACAGACTTTGAGGATGAGATTTATCTCTGGCATTCGCTTCGACTTGCGGAGTGAAAATAATTATAGAGGTGCTTTATGGAACAGTATGTAATTAAAGGTGGCAATCCGTTAGTAGGAGAAGTTGAGATCGGTGGTGCGAAGAACGCTGCGCTTGCTATTCTTTCTGCTGCGATCATGACGGATGAAACCATTCTTATTGAGAATCTGCCTGACGTAAGAGACATCAATGTTTTGTTGGAAGCAATTGCCGGGATAGGAGCTCAGGTTGAGCGAATTGACAGGTCTACCGTTAAGATTAACGGATCTACAATTAACGATATCAGTGTAGATTATGAATATATTAAGAAAATCCGTGCGTCATATTATCTTCTTGGCGCATTACTTGGCAAATACAAACACGCTGAGGTTCCGCTTCCGGGCGGATGTAACATCGGAAGCAGACCAATCGATCAGCATCTGAAGGGATTTCGTGCATTAGGTGCAGATGTGAACATCCTTCATGGTGCGATCGTTGCAGAGACAGAGAACCTTCATGGAAGCCATATTTTCCTTGATGTTGTATCTGTAGGTGCGACGATCAACATTATGATGGCAGCTTCTATGGCATCTGGCCGTACTACGATCGAGAATGCAGCGAGAGAGCCGCATGTTGTAGACGTTGCGAACTTCCTGAACAGTATGGGAGCCAACATCAAGGGTGCGGGAACTGATGTTATCCGTATCAAGGGTGTTGAGAAACTTCATCGTACAGAGTATTCTATCATTCCGGACCAGATCGAGGCAGGAACTTTTATGTTTGCTGCTGCCGCAACTGGCGGGGATGTTACAGTTAAGAATGTTATCCCGAAACATCTTGAGGCAACAACTGCCAAACTTGAAGAGATCGGATGTGAGGTTGAAGAATTTGATGATGCAGTACGTGTACGTGCAGGCAAGAGACTTCACCGCACTCATGTCAAGACTCTTCCATATCCAGGATATCCGACAGATATGCAGCCGCAGATCGCTGTTACACTTGCCCTTGCAGAAGGAACAAGTATCGTAACAGAGAGTATCTTTGAAAACCGTTTCAAATATGCGGACGAGCTTTCCAGAATGGGAGCGAATATTAAAGTTGAGGGAAATTCTGCTATTATTGATGGTGTCCGCAAGCTTACAGGCGCAAGAGTCAGTGCACCGGATCTCCGTGCAGGAGCGGCTCTGGTAATTGCAGGTCTGGCAGCGGATGGAATCACAGTAGTAGATGATATTGTTTATATCCAGAGAGGATATGAGAATTTCGAAGAGAAACTGAGAAGTCTCGGCGCAGAGATCGAGAGAGTTTCCAGTGAGAAAGAAATTCAGAAATTCCGTCTTCGCGTAGGTTGATAAAATTTGTCATCCGAGATACTTGACAAGTATATAAAATAAGTTTATTGTATGTACTGCGATAACTTCATAAACGGCCTTTTATTCAGAGTGGTGGAGATACAAAGGATCTGTGAAGCCACGGCAACCCCTCCCTTGAGAGGAAGGTGCCAACCTGAGCGAGTGATCGAACAATAAGAGGATTGAAATCAAATTCAAGACAGTCCTATTGTTGGGGCTGTCTTATTTTGTTATGTACGCAGATAACTTATTGATCAATAGACCAGATAAAAAAGAAAGGAACCAATCATGGAGAAAGAAAAGATTTTATTTACATCCGAATCTGTAACTGAAGGTCATCCGGACAAAATGTGCGATGCCATTTCCGATGCCATTCTTGACGCGATCATGGAAAAAGACCCGATGGGCCGTGTAGCATGCGAGACCGCTACAACAACAGGTCTTGTACTTGTTATGGGAGAGATCACAACAAGCGCTTACGTTGATATCCAGAAAATCGTAAGAGATACAGTAAGAGAGATCGGTTATACCCGTGGAAAATATGGATTTGATGCTGATACATGTGCAGTCATCACTGCAATCGATGAGCAGTCAGCAGATATCGCTCTTGGCGTAGACAAAGCTCTGGAAGCTAAGATGGGAGAAGACGAGATCGATGCGATCGGAGCCGGAGACCAGGGAATCCAGTTCGGATATGCTTCCAATGAAACAGAAGAGTACATGCCATATGCGATCAACATGGCACACAAACTGGCTCGCCAGCTTACAAAAGTCCGCAAAGACGGAACTCTGCCATACTTAAGACCAGACGGAAAAACTCAGGTAACTGTTGAATACAGTGAAGAAGGCAAACCGATCCGTATCGATGCAGTTGTATGCTCTACACAGCATGATCCGGAAGTTACACAGGAGCAGATCCACGAAGACATCAAGAAATATGTATTTGATGAGATCATCCCGACAGACATGGTAGATGATGATACCAAGTACTTCATCAACCCGACAGGACGTTTCGTGATCGGTGGACCTCACGGTGACAGTGGACTTACAGGACGTAAAATCATCGTTGATACTTACGGTGGATCCGGACGTCACGGCGGCGGTGCTTTCTCAGGAAAAGACTGCACAAAGGTTGACCGTTCCGCAGCTTATGCAGCACGTTATGTTGCAAAGAACATCGTTGCAGCAGGACTGGCTGACAAGTGCGAGATCCAGCTTTCCTATGCGATCGGTGTAGCAAAACCGACTTCCATCAATGTAGAAACATTTGGAACAGGAAAACTTTCCAACACCAGACTTGTTGAGATCATCCGTGAGAACTTTGATCTCCGTCCGGCAGGAATCATCCGTATGCTCGACCTGAGAAGACCGATCTACAAACAGACAGCTGCTTACGGACATTTTGGACGTACAGATGTAGATCTTCCGTGGGAAAAACTGGATAAAGTTGACGATCTCAAGAAATATCTGTAAGACACGGTTTTTTCACCGTTTTTATAGAAAATTTAGAGATAGGAATATCGTGATATGATATAATGAACGCATATATAGCGGGTACAGACTCGTTATATGTGCGTTTATTTTTATACAGAGAAGCGGGGATGTGTTATGAAATTAAAACAGAGGATCATACTCGGTTTCCTGATGATCATATTAGTTCCAATGCTGCTGCTGGCGGCTACTTTATACGGGTTCAGCGAAGCGCAGCACAGGAGTACATCTAAGAATGAAGCAGTGCAGGAAGCAGATTATGATATTACGATCGGAGAGACCGGAGTTGACGGTTCGGGCTTACGGATCATGACGAAGGATCTTTTTTTTACGGCACTGGTCATCCTGATATTTACGAGTGTGTCCGTAGGATTGTGGATTTACAGAAGTGTTGCCACACCACTTGTTAAGCTGCGTAAGGCCACGCAGAATATCAAAGACGGAAATCTTGATTTTGTTCTTGATGTGGAAGGGGCGGATGAGTTTGCGGAACTTTGTCGTGATTTTGAGGAAATGAGGAGACGGCTCAAGGAATCCGCAGAAGAAAAACTTGTCCTGGACAAAGAAAACAAAGAACTGATCAGCAATATTTCTCATGATCTCAAGACCCCGATCACAGCCGTTAAGGGCTACGTTGAGGGTATCATGGACGGAGTGGCAGATACCCCGGAAAAGATGGATCGTTATGTCCGTACTATTTATAACAAAACAGTTGAGATGGATCATCTGATCAATGAGCTTACTTTTTATTCCAAGATCGATACAAACCGCATTCCATATACGTTCAGTAAACTGAATGTTGAGGACTATTTTTCAGACTGTGCAGAGGAAGTGGGACTGGAACTGGAAACGAGAGGAATACAGCTCTGCTATGCCAACTACGTAGACAGTGATGTGCAGGTGATCGCAGATGGAGAGCAGATCCGAAGGGTGATCCATAATATCATCAGCAATGCGATTAAATATATGGACAAGGGCAAGGGAATGAAGGGCATCATACAGATCCGTGTCAAGGATGTCGGTGATTTTGTCCAGGTTGAGATCGAAGATAATGGCAAGGGGATCGCAGCCAAAGATCTGCCATATATTTTTGACCGTTTTTACCGGACAGATGTTTCGCGAAATTCTGCCAAGGGAGGCAGTGGGATTGGTCTTTCCATCGTGCGTAAGATCCTGGAGGACCATGGAGGTAAAGTGTGGGCAACCAGCCGCGAGGACATCGGCACGATCATGTACTTTGTTTTGAGAAAATACCAGGAGGTACCTGTAAATGAGTAAAATACTGATTATTGAAGACGAAGAGGCAATTGCAGATCTGGAGAAAGATTATCTGGAACTGTCAGGATTTGATGTTGAGATCGCCACAAGAGGCGATGTAGGGCTTGAGAAGGCTCTGAAAGAAGAATACGACCTGATCATACTTGATCTGATGCTCCCTGAGGTAGATGGATTTGATATCTGCCGTCAGGTGCGCGAGGAGAAGAATATCCCGATCATCATGGTTTCGGCAAAGAAAGACGATATTGACAAGATCCGTGGACTGGGACTTGGGGCAGATGATTACATGACCAAGCCGTTCAGCCCAAGCGAACTTGTTGCCAGGGTAAAGGCACATATGGAAAGATATAACAGACTTGTAGGATCAAATGTTGTCAAGAATGATATTATCGAGATCCGTGGGATCAAGATCGACAAGACAGCGCGAAGAGTCTGGATCAATGGGGAGGAGAAGACATTTACGACCAAGGAATTTGATCTTCTTACATTCCTTGCGGAGAATCCGAACCGCGTATTTACCAAGGCGGAACTGTTCCGTCAGATCTGGGATATGGAATCTGTAGGCGACATTGCAACTGTTACCGTTCATATCAAGAAAATCCGTGAAAAGATTGAATTCAACACAGCCAAGCCGCAGTATATTGAAACCATCTGGGGTGTAGGTTACAGGTTTAAGGTATAAAAATTATGGAAAGATTATATAGAGCATTAGAAATTTACAGCCAGGAAGATTATTATCCATTTCATATGCCGGGGCACAAGAGAAATCCGGACACAGTCAATACAGACCTGCCGTTTGACAGGGATATCACAGAGATAGAGGGATTTGATAATCTTCATCATCCGGAAGGAATTCTGAAAAAAGCGCAGGAAACTGCTGCGAATGTGTATGGTACGAAGGAATGTTATTACAGCGTTAATGGCAGCACAGCGGCACTTCTTGCGGCTGTTTCGGCAGCGGTTCCGAGGAAGGGACAGATCCTTGTTGCGAGGAACTGCCACAAGGCTGTCTATCATGCTCTGTATCTGAGGAATCTGATCCCGACTTATGTCTATCCACAGATGGACCAAAAGTGGTGGATAAACGGAGGAATTTCACCGGATAAGGTGGAAAGAGCACTGGCGGAGAATCCGGAGATCAAGGCAGTGCTTCTCACATCGCCGACGTATGATGGGGTGGTATCAGATATTGAGAAGATTGCAGAGATCGTACACAGATATGAGATTCCGCTGATCGTGGATGAGGCACATGGAGCACATTTTCACTTTTCAAATTATTTCCCGACATCAGCAGCTGAACTGGGAGCGGATCTGGTTATCCAGAGTTTCCACAAGACACTTCCGTCGATGACGCAGACTGCGGTGCTCCATAACTGCAGTGACCGCGTGGACAGCAGACTGATCCGCAGATTTATGGGAATTTATCAGAGCAGCAGCCCGTCGTATATCCTTATGGCGAGTATGGATGCCTGCATGGAAAAAATGTCCTCCGACGGTAATGAGATGTTCCGTGAATTTACAAAGATCCTCGAAAAGGCGAGACGCAGGCTTTCAGAATGCAAGTATATCCGCCTGGTTTCACCGGAGATCGGAACGGCCGGAGTTTTTGATTATGATCGTTCCAAATTACTTTTTTCTACACGCTATGCGTCAATGACGGGAAGTGAACTGGCACAGATCCTTCTGGAGAAATATCACATTCAGGTGGAGATGGAAACGGAGCATTATGTGCTTGCACTGGCAGCAGTTGGTGACAGTGAGGAAGGCTTTGAGAGACTTTGCCAGGCAATCGAGGAGATCGACCAGGAAGAAGCACAGAAGAAAAAAGAAAAAAGAGAAGCAGAAGAACCGAAGGCAGGAAGAACAGCATACACTTCATTGAGCCAGTTCATGTCGATCACGGAGGCAATGGAATCGGAGAGTGAAATCCGCAAACTGGAAGAAAGTGTCGGACGGATATCGGCAGAGTTTGGATATCTCTATCCGCCTGGAATCCCGCTGATCGTACCGGGAGAACAGATTACTGGACAATTTATCCGTAATATGAGAATATACATGGAAGAGGGATTGTATCTGCAGGGACTGGAGGACTATACCAATGAGACCATCCGTGTAGTAGCCCAGAATACTACGAAGGAGCAGGAAATCTGATATTTCATGGGAAAGATTTTTTATATTATGGGAAAAAGTGCCGCCGGTAAGGACCGGATCTATTCTTTACTGGCAGGCAATAAAGAACTGAACCTGAAGAAACTGGTACTGTATACGACCAGACCGATCCGCGCGGGAGAGCAGGATGGAGTTCAGTATTATTTTACAGATGACAGCAGACTTGAGGAATTTAAGAAATCAGGAAAGCTGATCGAAGCCAGAGCCTACCATACTGTTCATGGCATCTGGACATATTTTACAGCAGATGATGGACAGGTAGATCTCTCAGAGGGAAACTATCTTGGAATCGGCACACTGGAATCTTATCAGAAACTTAAGCAATATTACGGGGAAGAACATGTGATCCCGGTTTATATTGAAGTAGAGGACGGAGAGCGATTACAGAGGGCACTTCTTCGGGAGCGGGAGCAGGAGAAACCGAAATACGAAGAGATGTGCAGACGTTTTCTGGCAGATCAGGAGGACTTTTCGGAGGAAAACATCCGGGAGGCAGGAATTAAATTAAGATTTGCTAATGAGAATTTAGAATTGTGTGTCGAAAATATTATAAAATATATAAATTCCCTTTCATAGACAAAAATAGTTTTGAATGGGTAACAAAGTATGCTATAATGTAGGCATGGCGAACAAAGATTCGTATACAGAAACAAGAGAGGTGATTCTGAATGGTTAGTTTCAACAATATTATCGGGCACGAGGAGATTATCAGGCATTTGAAGAATGCCATGACGACAGGAAAGGTATCTCATTCCTATATTTTTACCGGAAGACCTGGATCAGGTAAGAAACTTCTTGCGACGACTTATGCAATGACTCTTCAGTGCGAGGCTGGGGGAACGGAGCCATGTCAGAAGTGTGATTCCTGTAAGAAAGCCCTGGGTAAGAATCATCCGGATATCATCATGGTAAACCATGAGAAGCCGGGAACTATTTCGATAGATGAGATTCGTGATCAGCTGATTCACGATGTAGCAATTAAACCATACTGCAGTCCGCACAAGATCTATATCGTTCCGGATGCGGAGATGATGACAGTACAGGCGCAGAATGCTCTTCTCAAGACAATTGAGGAGCCACCGGAATATGCAGTCATCATGCTGCTGACCAGCAATGCAGATGCACTTCTTCCGACGATCCAGTCCCGTTGTGTCAGACTGGATCTCAAGGTAGTAGATGACAATCTGGTTAAGAAATATCTTATGGAACGTCTTCATGTGCCGGATTATCAGGCAGAGATCGATGCATCTTTTGCACAGGGAAGCATCGGCAAGGCACAGGAGGCAGCAACATCCGAAGAGTTTGGCAAGATGACAGAGAATGCTCTCAGGATCCTGAAGTATGTAAGTACGATGCAGACTTATGAGCTGACTGATGTGATCCGCGAACTTTCCGATGAGAAACAGCATATAGGCGACTATCTGGATATTTTTCAGTTCTGGTTCCGTGATGTTCTGATGTTCAAAGCTACAAGGGAAATAGACAATCTGGTCTTCAAGCAGGAAATTAATTATATAAAGGAACAGGCGAGCCAGCGTTCATATGAAAATCTCGAAAAGATACTGGAAGCACTGGAGAAGGCCAAGGTACGTCTGCGTGCAAATGTAAACTTCGAGCTTGCTCTTGAACTTCTGTTCCTGACGATCAGGGAGAGATAGAATGACAAAAATAGTTGGAATCAGATTCAGAAATGTCGGCAAAATATATTATTTTGATCCGAAGAATTATAAAATGCAGGTGGGCGATCATGTGATCGTAGAGACCGCCCGCGGAGTAGAATTCGGCAGAGTTGTACTTGGACCGAAGGAAGTTGGAGAGGACGAGGTTGTTCATCCGCTCAAAGAAGTCTTGAGAGTAGCGACTCAGGCAGATGAGGACAGAGAGCAGCAGAACCGTCTCAAGGAGAAGGATGCCTTCAAGATCTGCCAGAAGAAGATCCGTGAGCATGGTCTGGAGATGAAGCTGATCGATGCAGAATATACATTTGATAACAACAAGGTATTGTTTTACTTTACAGCAGATGGAAGAATCGATTTCCGTCAGCTTGTCAAGGATCTGGCGGCAATCTTCAAGACAAGGATCGAGCTGAGACAGATCGGTGTCCGTGATGAGACCAAGATCCTCGGAGGAATCGGAATCTGCGGCAGAAGTCTCTGTTGCCACACGTATCTGTCAGAGTTTGCACCGGTATCTATCAAGATGGCGAAGGAACAGAACCTTTCACTGAACCAGACCAAGATTTCCGGCGTATGCGGCAGACTGATGTGCTGTCTCAAGAACGAACAGGAAACATACGAGGAACTGAATAAGAAACTTCCGGGAATCGGGGACACTGTCACACTTCCGGATGGAATTCAGGGAACTGTACAGAATGTAAATGTTCTTCGCCAGAGAGTCAAAGTCGTTGTCGAAGTAAACGACGAAAAGGAGATTCAGGAATTTCCGGTAAATGAACTGAAATTCCGTCCCCGTAAGAAAAAAGTCAAAGTTTCCGAGAAGGAAATGAAGGAACTGGAAAAACTCGAAGACAGAGAAGGAGATAAAAAATTTCATGGAAAGAAATCCGCAAACTGATCTGGTACATCCGGGAGAGCGGGTCGATGACCTGCAGAATGGATTTTATGTAATTCAGAATCCAGAGAAGTTCTGCTTCGGAATGGATGCGGTTCTTTTGTCCGGCTTTGCAAAGATCAGAAAGAATGCAAGGGTCCTGGATATGGGAACCGGCACAGGGATCATTCCGATCCTGCTCAAAGGCAGAGGCAAGGGAGAACATCTCACAGGACTGGAGATACAGGAAGAATGTGCAGATATGGCCGCACGCAGTGTTGCGTACAATAGTCTGGAATCTGCAATTGATATTGTATGCGGAGATATTAAGGAGGCTGCTGGGATTTTTGGAGCAGCTTCTTTTGATGTAGTAACAAGCAATCCTCCGTATATGATCGGAGAGCATGGACTGCGTAATCCGTATATGGCAAAAGCAATTGCGAGACATGAGGTGCTCTGCACATTGGAGGATGTTGTCAGCCAGGCGTCCAGAGTACTCAAGGACAGGGGACATTTTTTTATGGTGCACCGTCCGTTCCGTCTTGCTGAGATTTTTCAGGTGCTGATGAAATACAAGCTGGAGCCGAAACGCATGCAGCTTGTGTATCCGTACATAGACAGAGAACCAAATATGGTATTGATCGAGGCCTGCAAGGGTGGAAACTCCAGAATCACGGTAGAGCGTCCGCTGATCGTTTATGAGAAGCCGGGAGAGTATACAAAGGCGATCCTGGAAATCTACGGGATGGTCTGATGATTCGGATAAGAATTCAAGAAAGGAACCTGATTTATGAGCGGTAAATTATATCTGTGTGCAACACCTATCGGAAATCTGGAAGATATTACGCTGCGTGTTCTGCGTACTCTCAAAGAAGTAGACCTGATCGCGGCAGAAGATACGAGAAACAGTATCAAGCTTCTGAATCATTTCGAGATCAAAACGCCCATGACCAGTTATCATGAATACAACAAGATCGACAAAGCTTATACACTGATCGAGAAGATGCAGTCAGGAATGAACATTGCACTGATCACGGATGCAGGTACTCCTGGAATTTCAGATCCGGGAGAAGAACTTGCTGCCATGTGTTATGAAGCAGGGATCGAAGTGACCTCACTTCCGGGACCTGCTGCCTGTATTACAGCACTTACTCTGTCAGGGCTTCCGACCAGGAGATTTGCTTTCGAAGCTTTTCTTCCAATGGACAAAAAAGAACGCAGGGAAGTCCTGGATGAACTGGTCAATGAGACAAGGACGATCATTATGTATGAGGCACCACACAAGCTGGTCCGCACACTTAAGGATCTCAAAGAAACTCTTGGCAACCGCAGAATGACACTTTGTCGGGAACTGACGAAGAAACATGAGACTGCTTTTCATACGACGATCGATGAGCTGATCGCTCATTATGAGAACGAAAAGCCATTAGGGGAATGTGTCCTTGTGATCGAGGGCAAGAGCCGCCAGGAACTCAAGGAAGAAGCTGTAGCTTCCTGGGAGGAGATCTCCATCGAGGAACATATGGAAATCTACGAAAAACAGGGGCTTTCCAGGAAGGATGCCATGAAGCAGGTGGCGAAGGACCGAGGGGTATCCAAGAGAGAAATTTATCAATATCTGATCCAGTAAATACGAGAACTGTATTTCCAAAAAATGTGAAATACAGTTCCTTTTTTTATACATTGTTTTTACAGAAAACCGGGATTTTTAATGGAAAGAGAGTTGTTTTTGTGTTATAATAAATTAGTATACGTATGTCCAACAGAGGATATACAACCAGTAATTTTTATATAACATTGAATGACAGGAGGCAGCACATGGGCGGAGAAAATACGGAGTACGGAGCGGACCAGATTCAGATTTTGGAAGGGCTGGAAGCGGTTCGTAAAAGACCGGGTATGTATATTGGAAGTACATCCAGCCGGGGTCTGCATCATCTTGTATACGAAATTGTAGATAATGCGGTAGATGAAGCTCTGGCAGGATATTGTACAGAGATCCAGGTAAGCATCAACCCAGACAACTCCATTACAGTTGTAGATAATGGTCGGGGAATTCCGGTAGGTATCAACCACAAAGCAGGAATTCCGGCAGTTGAGGTTGTATTTACCATTCTGCATGCCGGCGGTAAGTTTGGCGGTGGAGGATATAAGGTATCCGGAGGTCTTCACGGCGTAGGAGCATCTGTTGTAAATGCTCTGTCCGAGTGGCTGGAAGTTACCATATATCACGAAGGCAGAGAATACAAGCAGCGTTATGAGAGAGGACATACAATGTATCCTCTCAAGGTTGTTGGAGAGTGTGATCCGGAGAAATCAGGAACAACTGTTACATTCCTGCCGGATAAGGAAATCTTTGAGGAAACTGTTTATGATTATGATATCCTGAAACAGCGTCTTCGTGAGATGGCTTTCCTTACCAAAGGACTTCGCATTGTCCTCAGAGATGAGAGAGAAGACTCCAAGAAAGAAAAAGTATTCCACTACGAGGGTGGTATCCGTGAATTTGTAACATATCTGAACAAGAGTAAAGAACCTCTGTATCCAGAGGTTATTTACTGTGAGGGAGAGAAGGACGGCGTTTCTGTTGAGGTTGCGATGCAGCACAACGACTCCTATACAGAGAACAGCTATGGATTTGTAAATAACATCAATACACCGGAGGGCGGTACACATATCGTTGGTTTCCGTAATGCACTTACCAAGACTTTTAACGATTATGCGAGAAAGAACAAACTTCTCAAGGACAGTGAACCGAACTTAAGCGGTGATGATATCCGTGAGGGTCTGACTGCGATCGTAAGTGTCAAGATCGAAGAACCACAGTTCGAAGGCCAGACAAAACAGAAACTTGGCAACAGTGAGGCGAGAGGCGCCGTAGACTCTGTTGTCAGCAAGCAGCTTGAAATTTTCCTTGAGCAGAATCCATCTGTAGCCAAGGCTACTGTTGAGAAATCTGTTCTTGCACAGAGAGCAAGAGAAGCAGCACGTAAAGCACGTGACCTTACCAGAAGGAAATCCGCACTCGATGGAATGTCACTTCCGGGTAAACTTGCGGACTGCTCAGACAAGGATCCGAAGAACTGCGAGATCTATATCGTAGAGGGAGATTCCGCAGGCGGTTCTG
The DNA here is from genome assembly GCF_003481595.1 of Blautia sp. OM07-19. Classification (NCBI taxonomy): domain Bacteria; kingdom Bacillati; phylum Bacillota; class Clostridia; order Lachnospirales; family Lachnospiraceae; genus Blautia; species Blautia sp. OM07-19. Next base: position 25,901 of record NZ_QULA01000006.1, on the reverse strand, counting down.
CCAAGACAGCGAGAAACCGTGCGACACAGGCAATCCTTCCGCTTCGAGGCAAGATCCTCAATGTTGAGAAGGCACGTCTTGACAGAATCTACGGAAATGCAGAGATCAAGGCAATGATCACAGCTTTTGGAACAGGTATCCATGAAGACTTTGATATCAGCAAACTGCGTTATCACAAGATCATCATTATGACCGATGCCGATGTCGATGGCGCACATATTGCGACACTTCTTCTGACTTTCCTTTACAGATTCATGCCGGAACTTATCAAGCAGGGCTATGTATATCTGGCACAGCCGCCGCTGTACAAGGTAGAAAAAAACAAGAAAGTCTGGTATGCCTACGATGATGCGGAACTGAACCGCATCCTTGAGGAGATCGGACGTGATAATAACAACAAGATCCAGCGTTACAAAGGTCTTGGAGAGATGGATGCAGAGCAGCTTTGGGAGACAACCATGGATCCGGAGAAACGAATCCTTCTCAAAGTAACAATGGACGAATCTGCTACATCTGAGATCGATCTGACTTTTACCACTCTTATGGGTGACAAAGTTGAACCAAGACGTGAATTTATTGAAGAAAATGCACGTTTTGTAGAAAATCTGGATATCTAGGAGAATAAAAAATGGAAGACAATATTTTTGACAAAATCCATGAGGTGGATCTGCAGAAGACCATGGAGAAATCTTATATAGATTACGCCATGAGCGTTATCGCCTCACGTGCTCTTCCGGATGTAAGAGATGGTCTGAAGCCGGTACAGAGAAGGGTTCTGTATTCCATGATCGAACTGAACAACGGTCCGGACAAGCCGCATCGTAAATGTGCCCGTATCGTCGGTGATACCATGGGTAAATATCACCCTCATGGAGACAGTTCTATCTATGGAGCACTTGTAAATATGGCACAGGACTGGTCTACCAGATATCCGCTGGTAGATGGTCATGGAAACTTCGGTTCCGTGGATGGTGACGGTGCTGCTGCGATGCGATACACAGAGGCTCGTCTGAGCAAGATCTCCATGGAGATGCTTGCTGATATCAACAAGAATACCGTTGATTTCCAGCCAAACTTTGATGAGACAGAACGGGAGCCGGTTGTACTTCCGTCCCGTTATCCGAACCTTCTTGTAAACGGTACTTCCGGTATCGCAGTTGGTATGGCGACAAATATCCCGCCACACAACTTAAGAGAGGTTATCAATGCAGTTGTCAAGATCATTGACAACATTATCGAGGAAGACAGAGAGACAACGATCGAGGAACTTCTTGAGATCGTCAAAGGACCGGATTTCCCGACAGGAGCAACGATCCTTGGAACAAGAGGAATTGAGGAAGCATATCGTACCGGTCGCGGCAAGATCCGTGTCCGTGCGGTGACAAATATCGAGACACTGCCAAATGGCAAATCACGTATTATCGTCACAGAACTTCCATACCTCGTAAATAAAGCCCGTCTGATCGAAAAGATCGCAGAACTTGTCCGCGACAAGAAGATTGACGGAATCACAGACCTGAATGATCACTCCAGCCGTGAGGGAATGCGAATCTGCATCGACCTCCGCAGGGATGCCAATGCAAATGTTGTCCTGAACCAGCTTTATAAGCATACACAGCTTCAGGATACTTTTGGCGTGATCATGCTTTGCCTTGTTTCCGTAAACGGAAGCCTTCAGCCGAAGGTACTGACTCTTCCGGAGATGCTTAAGCAGTATCTTGCACATCAGGAAGATGTAGTGACAAGAAGAACCAAATACGACCTGAACAAAGCACAGGAACGTGCTCACATTCTGGAAGGTCTGCTCAAAGCACTGGACAATATCGATGAAGTTATCCGTATCATCCGTGCCGCAAGAAACGTTCAGATCGCAAAACAGGAATTAATGGATCGCTTTGAACTGACAGATGTTCAGGCGCAGGCGATCGTAGATATGCGTCTCAGGGCTCTTACCGGTCTGGAAAGAGAGAAGCTGGAAGCAGAATATGCAGAATTAATGGAGAGGATCCGCAAATTACAGGCAATTCTTGCAGACAGAAATACGCTTCTCCGTGTCATCCGTGAGGAGATCCTTGCAATTGCTGAGAAATATGGCGATGACAGAAGAACTGCCATTGGATTTGATGCATATGACATCTCCATGGAGGATATGATCCCGAGAGAAAATACAGTTATCACAATGACCAAACTTGGTTATATTAAACGTATGACCGTAGACAACTTCCGCAGCCAGAACAGAGGCGGCAGAGGAATCAAGGGCATGCAGACACTGGACGATGACTATATCGAAGAACTGATGATGACGACCACGCATCATTATGTGATGTTCTTTACCAATACAGGCCGTGTATACCGTCTTAAAGCATACGAGATTCCGGAAGCAGGAAGAACTGCGAGAGGAACTGCGATTATCAATCTTCTGCAGTTGATGCCGGGAGAGCGCATTACAGCAGTTATCCCGATCAGCAAGTTCGAAGAGGGACATTACCTGATGATGGCAACCCGTAAGGGACTCGTCAAGAAAACTCCGATCCAGGATTATGCAAATGTCCGCAAAGTAGGTCTTGCAGCGATCGCACTTCGCGATGATGATGAACTGATCGAAGTAAAGGCAACGGATGATAAGAAGGACGTTATCCTGGTAACCAAATATGGCCAGTGCATCCGTTTCAAAGAAACAGATGTAAGAAGCACAGGCCGAGTTTCCATGGGGGTTCGCGGTATCAATCTGCTGGATGGTGATGAAGTTGTAGCTATGCAGCTTAACACGCAGGGATATTATCTCCTTGTTGTTTCTGAGAACGGTATGGGCAAGAGAACCTCCATCAGTGAGTTCACCTGCCAGAACAGAGGCGGTAAGGGCGTGAAGTGCTACAAGATCACTGAGAAGACAGGCAATGTTATCGGTGCAAAAGCTGTAAATGAAGAAAATGAGATCATGATGATCACCACAGAGGGAATTATTATCCGTCTGCAGTGCGCTGATATTTCTATTCTGGGAAGAATTACCTCAGGAGTAAAACTGATCAATCTTTCCAAAGGAGTGACCGTTGCAAGCTTTGCGAAAGTCAGAGAGAAAGAAGAAGACAAAGAGAATCAGCAGACAGCAGAAGAACCTGTAAACGAAGCAAATGATGAAGTACAGGAGAGCACGGAAGAATAAAGGGGACGTTAGATCATCATGGAGAAGGAATATGTCACATTAAACAGCGGCAGCAAAACTGCTGCCAGGAGCAGTAAGAATACCAAAAGCCGCCGAAAGACCGGACATTCAAAATCCAACATCAGAAGATCTGCACTCGAAACAAAAAGAACGGGAAGTTCAAGGACTGGCATGCGCAAGGTAAATGGCAGCAGTAAGTCAACCAGTCCCAGAACTTCCAGAAGCAAAAAGAAGAGCAGATCCAGAAAGATGGATATTCCCGTACAGTATATTGCGGGAGGCGCAGTGCTTGTAATTTTGCTCATAGCGATCATTTTTGCTGTGAGAAGCTGTGGTATCAGCCACAAAACACCGGAAAGAGTTGTCAAAGCCCTGATCGAATCCTACGAGAGCGGCAATGAAAATAAGATTAAGAAATGCTATGGAGTGACCAAGGCAGATGACAATCTTCAGGCAGAGATAGATGCAAATATCAAGTATTTTGCAGCGCATTCTCCGGAGAAGATCCAGATCAACAAGTGCGATAAGATATACCAGGATGGTAATTATGCATTTATATATATTACGTATGATCTGGTACTCAAGGACGGACAGAGCTATCCGTGCATCAGTACTTATATGACTCAGAAAAAAGATGACAATAAGTACTATATACTTGCACCATCAGATGTTACCAATGATATGAACAAACAGGCAGCAGAGAAATATGCGCTGTTCATGAAGACAGATGCATATCAGGAATACACCGTTGCCTACGATAAATTTATCAAGAAGAATCCAGGATACGAAGAAAAAATCGCTTCAAAATTAAGTTAAAAGGATCCTGGGGAGGTGTAGCATGAAAAGAATCATAATGATGGTATTACGAAATCTTTTCTTTGTGCCTTATGGATGGTTTATGCTGAACTGGTATGCGGGACATGTGGATGATTATCCGGAAGAAAAGCGTTATGCGCTGCTCAAGAAAATCGACTGCAAGGCGAATACAGGCGGAAACATTACGATCAAGTCCTACGGAGTAGAGAATATTCCGTCGGAGAATGGATTTATGTTTTATCCGAATCATCAGGGACTGTATGACGTTCTGGCGATCCTGGATGCCTGCCCGGTGCCGTTTTCTGTTGTAGCCAAGAAAGAAGTGGGCAATGTTCCATTTCTGAAGCAGGTATTTACCTGTATGAAGGCTTTTATCATGGACAGAGAGGATATCAGACAGTCCATGCAGGTAATCCTCAATGTCACGAAGGAAGTCAGGAGCGGTCGCAATTATCTTATCTTTGCGGAGGGGACCAGAAGCAAGAATGGAAACCATCCGCAGGAATTTAAGGGGGGAAGTTTCAAGGCAGCTATGAAAGCCAGATGCCCGATCGTTCCGGTAGCACTGATCGACACCTACAAGGCGTTTGACACAGGCTCAGCGGCTCCGCTGACCGTTCAGGTACATTTCCTGAAACCGATGTGCTATGACGAATACAAGGATATGAAATCAACAGAGATCGCAGCAGAGGTCAGAAGAAGAGTCGAAGAAACCATTCAGGAATATGGTGGATGGGATTAACTGAATATTTGAGAAACAGACAGCCGGGAGCAGTTAAGCTTCCGGCTGTTTTTGTGTAGTGTGTCCAGATCATTCTTTTTCCCTGGCAAGTGCCTGTTTCATGAGAGTGCAGTCTTTGCTGTATTGACAGACCCCGTATTCGCAGCTTGAATCAAGAAGACGAAGCCCCTCTGGAAACTGCTCGAATTCACAGATTACAGTCTGTGTCATGTCAAAATTCCGACAGTATCCGTTAAAAAATTCCTCAATGATCTCACCCATAAAAATCCCTCTTTTCTTTTATATAGATTTACTTTTTTTTAAGATCCAGTCTATCATAGAATGCTTAAGTTTCCAACAGAAATCCGGGCTGCCCCTGCCTTGCGTGAACAGCTGTTTTTTGAACGTCAACTGTGTTTGACTTTAAGCGTGGACAGCCCGTATAGTTAAAGTAGAAAATATATGATGAAAACAAACAAGATTTGGAGGAATCGGGAATGAGCAAAAGTTATTGGATCTGGTATCCGGGAGATTTTGAATTATATCATGGAATGAAGCAGAATTTCAGCCGTGTGGAGAGAGGCTTTGGCTGGCCGGCTTTCTGGAAAAGCGAAGGATTCCGCAACCGCGTGGCTTTTCGCCGTACTTATCATTTGGAAAAAGAAACTTCCTTTACTGTATATTCCAATGCAATCGGGCATGTACTGGCAGGAGAAAAGAAATACCCATTTGGAAAAAAGATCACCTGTGGACCGGGAGAAGTTGCAATCGCTGTTCACGCAGGATGTATTGAGGCTTTTCCATGTATTTATGTAGAAGGTGATGTGATCTGTTCAGACAAAGGCTGGATAGCAGAAGATTATGATCAGGAACCGCAGCCGGCAGGAAGAAGCAGATATTTCACCAGACCGGAACAGAATCCGACAGTCTGGGAATACAGCGAGAAAATATATGAACCAGTCAACGTAACAGAATACAACAGCGGAACGCTCTATGAATTTGAGACAGAGCTGAATGCAGTTCTGGAAGCAGAGTTCAAAAACGGATATCAGCCGGTACTGATCTGCTGTGGCGAATCCAGAGAAGAGGCAATCGACCCTGTAAACTGCTACTATAGCTGGCAGCCGGACAAGGAGACTGGCAAATGTCCTTGCTGTGCAGTACATTTTGCATACATTCCGGATTGCAAACCGGGAGAGATCATACTGAAAGCAAATCATCAGTATGTCGACATTCCGGTGAAAGCTGCATTCCACTGCGGAGAGGAACGCCTGAACCAGATCTGGTCTGTGGCAGAGCATACATTCCGCCTCTGCAGCGGCATCTTTTTTATTGATGGTGCCAAACGTGACAAATGGATCTGGTCGGGAGATGCATACCAGAGCTTTTTTGTAAATCGTTATCTGATGGCAGATGCAGATATCGACCAGAGAACGATTCTGGCACTGCGCGGCAATGACCCGATGACGAGACATATCAATACGATCGTAGACTATTCTCTTCTGTGGCTTCTGGGGGTGAATTATCACAATGAAGGATACGGTGACAGGGATTTTCTGGAACTGGTTTATCCAAAGATGGTTTCCCTTATGGAATTCTGCAATGGAAGACGCGATGAACACGGTTTCCTGATCGGAAAGGAAAAAGACTGGATTTATATCGACTGGGCAGACATGGACAAAGATGGCCCGCTCTGTGCAGAACAGATGCTTTATGCGGCATGCTTCCGTGTGATGGCAGAGATCAGCGAAAAGCTTGGCAAGGACGGAAGTGCTTACAGACAGGAGTATGAGAAACTGGCTGCTGCCATTGAAGAGTTTTTTTGGGATGAGGAAAAAGGTGCGTACATCGATTCTTTTACTTCCGGGAAACGAAATGTGACAAGACATGCAAATATTTTTGCTGTATTATTTGCTATCGCAGATAAGGATAAGCAGGAAAAAATCCTCACAAACGTACTCGAAAACGATGAGATCCCGGCGATCACAACACCATATTTTAACTTCTTCGAACTGGATGTACTGTGCCAGATGGGAAAACTGACCGAAGTTTTGGACAAGATCCGTTCCTACTGGGGCGGCATGCTGGATCTTGGAGCAATTACCTTCTGGGAAGAGTACGATCCGTCTGTGCCGAAGGAAGAACAGTACGACATGTACGGTGATCATTTTGGCAAGAGCCTCTGTCATGCATGGGCGGCAAGCCCGATCTATTTCCTGGCAAAATATTTTGCCGGACTGGATCTCGTAAACAGAGAAGAGACGACTTATGTATTAAAACCACAGATGCAGTATTTTACAGAACTAGACTGCACACTCCCGGTGGGAAACCATGGAACAGTCCGACTGCTCTGGGATGGAGAATATCTGGAAGTGACACCGGCTGCAGACGGTGGAGTTCTGGAACTCGGTGAACAAAAATTTTCTCTGGTCAGAGGAGAAACAAGAAGGGTAAAGATTTGATATGAAAAAAATAGATTTTAACAGAAATTGGACATGCAGATGCCTTACCAGAGATGAGGAACCGTATTCTGTGACACTTCCGCATGATGCGATGCGGAGTGAGCCGCGTACTGAGGAAAGTGTCAGTGAGGGAAACTCCGGCTGGTATCTGGGCGGCGATTACGAATATACGAAACATGTTTTTGTGCCATCAGAGTACAGCGGCAAAAAAGTTCTCATTGAATTCGAGAGTGTTTATCACAATGCGGAAGTTTATATTAATGGAACAAAAGCAGCATACAGACCGTATGGTTATACAAATTTTTATGTAGATACAGAAGGGCTTCTGAAATATGAGGCACAGAATGAGATCCGTGTGATCGCACGAAATTCTGATCAGCCAAACAGCCGCTGGTACTCCGGAACCGGCATCTATCGTCCGGTATATCTTTGGACAGGCGATAAGAAGTACATTCCGGTCAATGGAATCAAGATCCATACAGTAAGCTATGCCCCGGCAGTGATCGAAGTAGAAATCAAGACTTCCTGCCCGGGAATGGTGAAAGTTGAAATCCTGAACAAAGAGCAAAATGTTCTTACAAAAGAAATAGAAAATACTGGACACCCGTCGGTTTTCCGTATGGAGATCCCGAACGCAAAACTCTGGGACTGTAAGCATCCAAATCTTTATACTCTGCGTGCAACATTTGGAGAAGATGTTGTAGAGGAAACATTTGGAATCCGACTTCTTGAATGGAGCCCGGAAAAAGGCCTTACGATCAATGGTAAGAGAGAAATCCTCCGTGGTGCCTGTGTGCATCACGATAATGGTGTGCTGGGTGCCTGCACGTATCCGGAGGCAGAGGAGCGCAGAATCCGCATCCTCAAAGAGAATGGCTATAATGCGATCCGTTCGTCTCATTATCCATGCTCTAAGGATATGCTGGATGCCTGCGACCGTCTGGGAATGCTGGTGATGGATGAATATGTCGATGTCTGGTATATCCATAAGACAAAATATGATTATGTGAATTACCTTGCGAAATGGTGGCAGCAGGACCTCAAGGATATGGTGGAGAAAGATTACAACCATCCGTCTGTTATCATGTATTCTACAGGAAATGAAGTTGCAGAGACTGCACAGAAAAAAGGAATCGAACTCACCGGCAGAATGACTTCTTACCTTCATAAACTGGATCCGCACAGACCAGTAACCTGCGGGATCAACATTTTCTTTAACTTCTTAAGTTCTATGGGAATGGGCGTTTACAGTGATGATAAGGCAGAAAAAAGCGCCCAGTCTGCAAAGCAGGAAGCAGAGAAAAAAGAGAAGAAGAAACCAGTAGGAAGTGAATTTTATAATACCCTTGCCTGTCTGGTCGGAGATTACTTCATGAAGATCGGTGCGACCCTCCCGCCATGTGACTGGAAAACAAAGGATGCATATGCGAACATGGATATCGCAGGATACAACTACGGACTTTTCCGCTACAAACATGACCTGAAGAAATACCCGAAACGTCTGATCCTCGGTACAGAGACTTTCTGCAAGGATGCATACAGTTTCTGGGAAATTGCCAAGAAGAATAAGCGGATCCTGGGAGATTTTGTCTGGTCAGGATGGGAATATATCGGAGAGACCGGAGACGGTGCAGCTGAATACGAAGAATACAAAGGCAAGATGCCGCATACAAGAATGACTGGAAATAACGGAAGAATCGACCTTCTTGGAAAGCCGCGTGCAGAGGCAGCTTACACAAGAGTTGCTTTTGAACGGGAAACAGGTCCGTTTATCGCCGTGAAACCTGTTTGTCAGAAAGAAAACCTGAACCTGACAGGATGGGCTCTGACCAAAGCACTGGAGAGCTGGTCATGGCGAGGATGTGCCGGAGAAAAAGCTGAAGTAGAAGTTTTTGCAAGGGCAGCAGAGGTGGAGCTTCTGGTCAATGGAAAGAAAGCTGCACGTGGCAAAGTAAAAAAATGCAGGACTAAATTCCACATTCCATATGAGGATGGCGAGATTACAGCAGTTTCCTATGATAAGAACGGACGTGAGATCAACCGCCAGACACTGATGACAGCAAATAAAGAAACCATGCTTCATATCAAACCGGAACAGGAAACTGTGGAAGCGGGCAGATTGCTGTTTGTTCCATTGCAGTACGGAGACTTTAACGGAATCTGGAAACCGATGGAAAAACATCACCTGAAAGTTACAGTAGAGAATGCTACGCTTGAAGGTCTGGGAAGTGCCTGCTCCTATGTGGAAGGTAACTATGCACAGGATACCGTCGATACTTATTATGGTGAGGCGATGGCTGTAGTCCGTGCCGGAGAAAGCGGATCCGTGAAGATCACGGTCTCTGATGAAGAAAAAACATATACATGTGAGATTCCGGTAACAACACAGAAATAAATTGCCATATAGGCAATATAGACAAAAACAAATATCACAATTTGTGCAAGATTCCCTGAAAAATTTTGCTTGTGAAAATTCAATAAAAAAACGCTCCCATTTACGGCTGAAAAAGTGCAGTCTGCGAAAAAAATGGGAGCGTTTTTGGGATTTATGTTAAATTTAGGTCATGGAAATTATGGAAGCACTTGAGCGATGAGGCTTACCCATATTTCATGGAAAGAAAGGAGATAAAATCATGAGCAGAAAAAATATCTGGCGTGGTATGACTACTCTTACAGCGTCTCTTCTGACCGTTTCTGTTGCGGCAGGACCTGTAGTAGACAGCTATCGTACAGACATCGACAAATTTCTTGGAACCAAGAGCAGTGCTATGGTAACAGACAGTACAGACGAGGATCTGTATACATATAAGTCTGACTATTCCAGCACTACAGAACTTCTGGAGTCCATCGAGGATCTCGGAGAACGTATGAGTGAGGAAGGAACTGTTCTGTTAAAGAACGAGAATAATGCACTTCCGCTGTCAAAAGATGAGACACAGAAGCTGTCCCTTCTTGGATTTTCCAGCTACTATCCGGTACAGGGCGGTGACATGGGAAGTTCCCTGACTGAAAATGAAGGAACAGATGCAGATACTGTAGACTTTGTTGAAGCATTAGCTGCAAAAGGATTCAGCATCAATGAAGATCTTCAGAATCTGTACAAGAGTCTGGAATCAGAGTTCAAGACAGAGGTTAATATGTGGGGAAATATCGTAGAATACTACCACATTACAGCACCTGCAACAGACGGCGTATTTGCAAGCGAAGAGCCTTCACAGGAAACAATGGACAGTGTAGACAGCCAGTGGAAAGAATCTATGGATGATTACAATGTCATGCTGGTAACGATCGGACGTTCCTCTACAGAGAACGGAACTTACCTTCCGGGTGTGGACGGCGTAGATGCATCTCAGGATCTGAACCAGACCGATCCGCTTGGATTAAGTGATGATGAGCGTGACCTGATCAATGCTGCAGTTGAAGCAAAAGAAAGCAACGGCGGTAAAGTCATCGTTATGCTGAACAATGCAAACGCAATGGAGATTGATGAGATCAAAAACAATGACGGCGTAGACGCTATCCTGGAAGTAGGTCTTCCGGGAGGCTATGGTTTCTATGGTGTTGCAGATATTCTTTCTGGAGAGGCAAACCCGTCCGGTCATCTGACAGATACCTATGCTGTAACAAATGCCAACTCACCGGCAGCACAGAACTTCGGAAATTATGAGTGGATCAATGCAGATCCGACTGTAAATATCAATGCAGAAGAAGTTGAAGCAGAAGGTATTTATACAGGATATAAATATTACGAAACCAGATATGCAGACACTGTACTTGGACAGGGAAATGCAGATGCAACCGTAGGAAGTTCTACAGGAAAAGCATGGGATTATGATAATGAAGTATCTTATCCATTTGGATATGGTCTTTCCTATACAACCTTCGAACAGACTCTCAAGAGTGTAGATGTAGACCTTGAGAACAGAACGGTAACTGCTGAGGTAGAGGTTAAGAATACCGGTGATGTTGCAGGTAAAGATGTTGTACAGCTTTATACTTCTGTTCCTTATACAGACTATGACATAGAGAACAAAGTAGAAAAATCAGCAGTTCAGCTTCTGGATTATGAAAAAACAGATATGATCGAGCCAGGAGAAAGCCAGACTGTTACCATCACAGCAGATGCACAGGATATGGCAAGCTGGGACAGCACCTGTGATAACGAAGCAGGTACAACCGGTAACTGGATCCTGGACAACGGAACTTATTACTTCACTGTTGGAAACGGTGCACATGAGGCTGTAAACAATGTCCTTGCCGCACAGGATCAGAAAGTTGACGGAAATAAAGACAACGTACAGACATGGGAACTTGGCGATTTTGATTCTTCTTCCTTCGCTGTAACCTTAAATGGTACACCAGTAGAAAATCAGCTCCAGGATGCAGATCTGAACAACTGGATGGAAGACACAGTTACTTATCTCAGCAGAAATGACTGGGAAGGAACCTGGCCGGAAACATACAAAGACCTGACAGCTACAAACGAAATGATCAGTACTATGGCTGATGACTACAGTGATATCGAAGCAAACGGAGATCCGTCTTCTGTAACCTTTGGTGCAGACAATGGAATGACTCTGGCTAACCTCAAAGGAGTAGACGATATTACAGATGAAAGATGGAGCACTCTGATGGATCAGATCACTCTGGAAGAATGCCTGATTCGTACAGGACTTGGCGGAACCAGTACAAAAACGATCGAATCTATCACTTCTCCGGAAGCTATCCAGAACGACGGACCGAACGGATTCAACTCCTATCCGCTGGGACAGTATGCAAACTCAGACGATTCCACAGGAGATCCATGCGTGATCGCAGAGGATGATCCGAACCGTGATTACAAAATGGGTGTTATGGCAGTTGAAACTGTAATTGGTCAGACATTCAGCAAACAGCTGGCAGAAGAATGGGGCAAAGTAATCGGTAACTATTCTCTGTGGGCAAACACAGCAATCTGGTGGGGCGTTGGAACAAACCTTCATCGTACACCTTACAATGCACGTAACCACGAGTACTTCTCTGAAGATGCAGTTCTGACAGCTGGTCAGGGTGCAGCAATCATCGAAGCCGGACATGAATATGGCGTACTGATCGCACCGAAACATCTGGCATTCAATGACACTGAAATCAACCGTACAGGTATTGCCGAGTTTATGACAGAGCAGGCTGCCCGTGAAAATGAACTGCGTGGTGTACAGTCCTGTATCGAAGATGCAAATGCGCTTGCTGTAATGACTGCATACAACCGTGTCGGCTGTGTGACAAGTAATGCACATACCGGACTGCTTCTGAACATCGTTCGTAAAGAATGGGGATTCAAGGGTCTGATGTCTGAGGACTTCATTCAGGATCCGACTTATACAAAGATCCGCATGGCAGTACATAATGGTGTAACCATGACATGTAACACCGGTGATAACACAATGGCAGCAGTAGAAGCAGTATGGCCATACTGGAGTGTAGAGAATGCAAGCAAGAGTGAAGAACTTCTGACAGACCTGAAACAGGCAATGCTGTATCAGAACTATGCACTTGCAAATTCCAATGCAATGGATGGCATGGCAACTACTACACATATTGAAAAACTGAATACATGGTACGATAACCTGATCACAGGTCTTCGCGTTGGATTCGGTGTACTGACTGTACTCTGTGCAGCAATGTATCTGCTTGGACTGAAAAAGAAAGAGCAGTAAGGAGGAAAACGAAACTATGGCTGAAAAGAAAAAAATGGGCGCAGGACTGGTCTTAAGTGTAATCACTGCTCTTGTGACTGTTGCAGGACTGGTTCTGTACATGATGAACTGCAAAACAAATTATTTTATAAACAGTGGCGTTAATAATGCGGTTGTAGCCTGCCTGGCTGCAGCTGCGATCCTTGAGATCGTTATGATCGCAGCTTCTATGAAAATGGGAGCAAAACCGGTTCTGGATATCCTTCCAGTAGCGTGTGGTGTACTGACAGCATATGCACTGATTCAGTTTATCAGCAGCAGGATCGCTGCGATCGGATCGATCATGACTTTTGAGAACAACGCTCAGAATATGGCGGATTTAAAGGGTGCAATCATTGGAATGATCGTGTGCGCGGCTGCTCTGATCTGTACAATTATTTCTTCCTTCTTCAAAGTAGTAAAGGATTGATTTTATGACCAAGACAAAGAAAGATTTCTGGAACGGTCCCCTGACCGGTTCCAGGATCAAATCAGATGATGTAAAACTTCCGGAGATGTTGATCGGATATTTTATCGGACCGTTCGGAGCACTTCTGGCTTCCGGTATCTTTACCAGTATCCTTCAGAACTATTTTACAGATGTCCTGAAACTGAACCTGACATTTCTGACAACCTTACAGCTGTTTTCGACCATCCTGATCGTAGCGGCAAACCTGATCGTAGGTCAGCTTATTGAACGCACGAGAACAATGGCAGGAAAGGCAAGACCGTGGATCCTTCTGTCCGCACTGACCCTGTCTATTGCCTCTGTTCTGATGTTTGTAGTTCCTTTTGAGGGAACTGCCAAGATGGTATGGATCGCGATCGCGTACAACCTGTTTTACGCAGTAGCTTATCCAATCTACAATACAGCAAACTCCACACTGATCCCTGTATCTACAAGAGACAGTAAGCAGCGAGGAGCACTGGCTTCCTTTACCAATGTGGCAGGACTTGCCGTTATGGGTGCTGGTTCCATGGTATTCCCGATCCTGGTTTCTTTTGCGCTGAAAGAAAATCAGCATCTGTGGTTTGTAGCTATGACTGCGATCGCCATTTTCTCTGCACTGACGATCTTCTTACAGTTCAAGTTTACACGTGAGCGTGTAACAGAAGAACAGATGTCTGAGGGAGCAACAGAGGAAGCAAAGGTTAAAACTGCTTCTCTGAAAGAACAGCTTTCTGCAGTTGCCAGTGAAAAAATGTGGTGGATCGTTATGCTGTTCTACATGGGATTCCAGTGGAGCGGCGCGATGAAAAATGGCTCCATGACTTATTTCTGTAAGTGGGTAATGGACAATACTTTCTTCGGTACAGCAGATGCATGGGGCGCTTCACAGTCACTCCTGAGCATCATGGGTGCGGTTCCGATGGCTGTGGCAGCAGTGGCGATCGTACCTCTCTGCAACAAATTTGGAAAACGTATCGTATGTATGGTCGGCATGCTTCTGGGATCTGTCGGCGGTGTAATCGCTATTATGGGTAACGGACAGATCGTTCCTGTAGCAATTGGCGTCGCGCTTAAATGTCTCGGATCCGCTCCGGCATGCTACATGATCCTTGCAATGCTTGCGGATGTTATCGATCATATCGAATACAAATCCGGAATCCGTACAGATGGACTGACAATGTCTATCTACAGCTCCATCATGGTAGCTGCAACTCCTGTATGCAACTCTATTTTCAGTGCGATCTTAAATGCCAGTGGATATGACCAGGCAGCAGATATCGCACTTGGTACTGCGGCACAGACAGCTGCAGCACAGACAGCAATCTCTGTCGGATATATCTGGGTAGAGACAATTGCTTATGTGATCTGTGCAGTTCTGATCTTCTTCTTTACAATAGAGAAGGATCTGCCGGAAGAGCAGAAAGCAATTGCAGCGAGAAAAAACAAATAAATAAAGAGCCTAAAAGGGCTGTTACAATGAGGCGGTCTTCTGGTATATATAAGGTTAGTAAGTGTGAAACTGTGCCTTGAATATGCCGGAAGACCGCCAGTCAGTTTAAGTCAGAAATGGAAGGAGGAATTTGATTCATGCGCAAAAGAAAATTGAAAATGGCATCTGGGATATTCCTTCTTCTGCTGATAGCAGGACTGTCCGGATGCGGTCAGAAAAACACGGAGAAAGAAAATCTCTGTCATATCGTTCTGGAAGCCGGAGAAGGCTACCATGTAACAGATCCTGCCAGAACAATAAAATCTGGAAGTGATGTGAGCTTTACGATCATGCTGGATGATAACTGGCAGTTTCTTGGCACAGATTATCATGGCGAGACCGAAATAACAAAAGAGGATGATGGAAAAACAGTAAATCTTGTTTTGCATGAAGTAAATTATTCAGAGAGTATCTGCATTCAGGCCGAAAAAGGAAAATATGAGATTGTCTATGATGCCAATGGCGGACAAAACATTTCAGGAGATTCAGACAGAGTAAGTATCTGTTACCGCGGTACACATCAGAGGATCAATACTTCGACCGGAACGGATCTTTTTGCCAGAGATGGATACACACTGCTTGGATGGAATACCAGAGCCGATGGAACCGGACAGGCAGTGGGGCTCGGAAGCCGGACCGAATGGAAAGAAGGATTTGTGCTGTATGCACAATGGATTCCCTGGACAGGCGAGGCAGATTTTGTATACAAAAAAGTGTCAGGCTTTGCAGTCATAACCAGCTATATCGGAAAGGCACAGCAGATCTGCGTTCCGTCCAGCCTTGGAGGTTTTCCAGTGCGAACCATCCGGGAACAGGCTTTTGCAGACACAGAGTGCAAAACCGTGATCCTTTCACCTGGGATTCATGAAGTTGAAAAGTGGGCATTCAGGAACAGTCGACTGGAACAGCTGTATATCTACGATGATCTGGAGAAAATCAGCGATTATGCATTTCAGGACTGCGATATGCTTCGTACCCTGCATATCAATTCGATCGAGGCTCCAGCTTACAGTGGAAATTATTTCGATACCTTTCAGGATAAATATGATCGTCTGTTGAGTCTGAAGGACAAAAAGAAGATTGTCCTGTTTTCCGGTTCTTCGACGAGGTTTGGATACGACAGTGCGATGCTCGATCAGGCTTTTCCTGATTATGAGGTGGTCAATATGGGAGTTTTTGCTTACTCACCGGCACTTCCGCAGCTTGAACTGATCCGGTCCTGCATGAAGGAGGGAGATATTCTTCTGGACTCTCCGGAATTTGATGCGGCAAACAGGCAGTTCTGCTATCAGAAGGAACTGGATTATGCGACATTTGCCATGATGGAATCCAATTATGATGCATTTGCCGATTTAGACCTCAGGGAATATGCACAGGTCTTTACAGCTTTTTCTGCATACCAGACAGCAAGACAGGATATGGAACGAAAAAATTACGATGTCTGTGCTTCAGATTATGATGAGGATGGAAATGAAGTGGAGGAACCAAGTTACAATGAGTATGGGGATTATGTCGTATATCGCCCGAATTCCACGAGTGAAAAACCGATTTACGGACTTCCGGTAAATTATACAGTAAACGCCTTTCCGAAAGAAACGTATATCGATTCTGCGAATGCAGAGTTTCAGAAATTTATGGATCAGGGAATAAAAGTTTATTTTACCTATTCACCCAGAAATAAATATGCACTTTCAAAAGACAGCACGCAGGAGGAAAGAGCCCGCCTGCATGAATATTTTAAGAGTCAGCTGCATGTTCCTGTTATTTCTGAACTTGAGGATTCTTTATATACAGGAATCTATCTGTATGGGACAGATAATCATTTATCTACAGAAGGGGCGCAGATCCGGACCGAAAAAGTGATCCATGATCTGAAAGAACAGCTTGCGAAGGAGGAGAAAAAATGAATTTTATATCGCTGACATTTGTTTTCCTTTTTCCAGTGGTGGTGCTCCTGTACTGGAAGATTCCGTGGAAACACAGAGAACTTTTTCTGCTGGCAGTGAGTTACTTTTTCTATATACGGGAAAGTTCCTGGGCGGGAGGGCTGCTTCTGCTTACAACGGCGGTTACTTATCTGGCGGGAATTGCTATCGAGAAAGGCAGACACAGAAGAACCTGGCTGATTTTTGCTGTGGCTGTGTGCCTGGGACTTCTGACCGGACTGAAATATTCGGTCCCGCCAGTGGGAATCTCATTTTATACTTTCCAGACAATGGCATACGTGATCGATGTATATCGGGGCGAGATTTCTGCGGAAAAAAATCCTGCAAGTTATGCTCTGTTTGTTTCATTCTTTCCACAGCTGGTGGCAGGCCCGATCGAGAGGGCGGGGAATCTCCTCGGACAGCTGAAGGAAAAACATACAAGGAGCCGGGTAGATCTGCTGAATGGTTTCTGGCTGATGCTCCGGGGATTTTACAAAAAAGTTGTCGTGGCAGATTATCTGGCTGTGTATGTTGACAGAGTGTATGCTGCACCGCAGGATGCCGGTGGGATTGGTGCGGTTCTGGGAACCGTGTTTTTTGCCGTTCAGATTTATTGTGATTTTTCCGGATATACAGATATTGCAAGAGGTGCGGCACGTATGATGGGGATACGGCTTATGGAAAATTTCAGGCATCCTTACCGTGCAGTAAGCATACAGGATTTCTGGAAAAGATGGCACATCAGCCTGACGCGCTGGTTTACGGATTATGTATATATTCCACTTGGAGGAAACCGCAGAGGATTTGTGAAGAGATGCCGGAATGTGCTGATCGTTTTCTTGTTGAGTGGATTCTGGCATGGCGCGTCCTGGAATTTTGTTGTGTGGGGACTGATCCATGGAATCTATATGGTTGTGGCTATGTGCTTCTCGTGGATAAGGAAAGATAAAAAGAGGATTCTGCATCCGGCGGCTGGATGGGTTATGACGATGCTTCTTGTGAATATTGCCTGGGTGTTTTTCCGGGCGCCTTCGCTTTTCGGTGCGTGGCAGATTTTGTTGCAGCCGTTTGTGAATCCGCTGGGCAGTGGAATCTCGGAGACGATGAGTTTTCTTGGCATTCAGGGCCTGGCGATTCTGCGGCTGCTTGCGACAGGAATTACCTGGGTGCTTCTGGAACGGATTCCCGAGGAAATTGATAAGTACTGCCAGACCAGGAAGGGACTTTGCCTGGCGGCAGCAGGTTTTGTTGTGATAGTGACTGTAATTGAATTTTCATGGCTTGGCATGATGGCATCCGGCGGTGAAAATGCATTTATTTATTTCAGGTTTTAAATATGGATAAAAAAACAGTAAGACGTGTTGTCATAATTGCGCTGGCAGTGCTTCTAGTGGAGCAGATTTTTTTCCTGATCTGTGGGTTTGGACTGCCTGTACAGTATGGGGATACGTTTATGGGAGAACTGAAAAGTAAATATGAGAGATTAAAGGAAACTCCGGGACAGAGAATCGTACTTGTTGGCGGCAGCGGCGTTGCTTTTGACTGTGACAGCGAGATGATCGACGAAATTTTTCCTTCGTATGAGGTTGTCAACTTTGGCATGTATGCAGGACTTGGGACGAAGGCGGTCATGGATCTTTCCGAAGCGTATATTCGTGAAGGGGATATTGTGATCCTTTCCCCGGAACAGAGTGAGCAGACGCTTTCAGATTATTTTAATGGAGAATATATGTGGCAGGCTGCTGACGGAGCTTTTGGGATGCTGCGCCATATAAAGAGTGAAAATTTTGAAGTGATGCTGGGAAATTTCCCGGGATTTGCTCTGGAAAAACTGAACTATGTATGGAAGGGAAAAAATCCTCCGACAGACAGCGTATATCAGAAAAAATCCTTTAATACCTATGGAGATATTGACCTGGATACATGTCAGAAGAATATACTTCCGGGCGGTTATGATGTGAACCAGAAAGTAAGATTTACAGAAGATGTGGTACAGCCGGAATTTCTGGAGTATATGAATGTCTGGGCAGAGCGTCTTGAGAAAAAAGGCGCAGCCGTCTGGTACAGATATTGCCCGGTAAACGAGCTGGCAGTGGAAGACGCAGATGATCTGAAATCATATGATGTGTTCCTGCGTCAGAAACTGGATTTTCCGGTTATAGGAAATCCGAAAAACAGCCTGATGGAAGCGGAATGGTTTTTTGACACCAATTTTCATCTGAATCAGGCGGGAAAAGAAGTAAATACTGTGCAGCTGATCCGGGATATCAAAGCGATGCTTGGCGATGACAGGACTGTAAATGTGGAACTTCCGGAGAAACCTCACAGGACATGGGAAGATATATCTACAGAGACAAGGATATGGACTGCAAGAGACAGCGAGGCATATCAGGGCGAAGAAACGATCGTGATTCCGGAGAATGTGACGCAGATCGGGGATTATGCTTTTTCGGGCTGCACAGGTCTTAAGGCAATCGTACTTGAACAGAAAGATCCTTCGAAATGTATCGTGGGTCAGCACCTTCTGGATGGCACCAGTGCGGAGATTCTTGTTCCACAGATGTCCGCGGACAGTTATAAACGAAACTATTTCTGGTCAACATATGCGGGACAGATTCGGGAAAACACAGATCACGCAGAAAAATAAACCAACCACGTTCAAAAGAAATCCGATACGGAAAATCATGATACAATGCAGATACGATAAAAGTGAGACTATAAATTTTGAGTTACGAAATCAGAATTGTGAAATTGAAAATGTGAAATTGGAGGGAAAATATGAAAACAAAACAGGCTGTAAATCCATACATGCCAAGCTGGGAATATGTCCCGGATGCAGAACCACATGTTGTAGGAGACCGTGTGTACGTTTACGGTTCTCATGATATCTTCAACGGACTGAATTTCTGTCTGGGCGATTATGTCTGCTGGTCCGCACCGATAGATGACCTGGGTAACTGGCGTTACGAAGGATGTATTTATAAAAGAGAACAGGATCCGGCGGCACCGAGGATCCGTCTGACAAATGGCCTTGCTGCCCCAGATATGGTACAGGGATCGGATGGGAGATTTTATCTGTACTATTTTATGGGTGGTACAAAGATGATATCCGTAGCTGTATGTGACGAGCCGGCAGGAAAATACGAATTCTACGGATACGTAAAATACAGCGATGGCGTTGCAATCGGTAAGAAGAATGAGCCGTTCCAGTTTGACCCGGGCATCTTTATGGATGACGACGGGAAACTGTATCTGTACACAGGCTTTGCACTGGCAGGAAACCCGATCCTTCTGGATGGCTCCAAACCAACAGAGCATGGACCGATGTGTTTTGAACTCGATCCTTCTGATATGCTGACCGTATTGAACGGACCATCATACATTGGCATTGCAGGTGAAAAGGAGTCTGTCGGAACACCTTATGAGGGTCATTCTTTTCTTGAGGCAAGTTCCATGCGTAAATTCGATGGTACATATTACTTTATTTACAGTACAATGAACAGCCATGAACTCTGCTATGCGACAAGTGACAGTCCGGTAAAGGGATTCCAGTATGGCGGCATTCTGGTAAGTAACGGTGATGTGGGCCTTGAAGGTGTGCCGGATGTGAAGCATGCAAGATTTGATACTGGAAATACACATGGCAGTATCATTGAACTGAATGGAAAATATTTTGTTTTCTATCACAGACACAGTAACCGCAAACAGTCCTCCCGTCAGGCGATGGCAGAAGAGATCTGTTTCGAAGACGGAAAATTTTATCAGGCAGAGATGACCTCCTGCGGTTTAAATGGCGGACCGCTGGAAGGGAAAGGAACTTACCCGTCCTATATTGTCTGCAACCTTTATGGAAAAAAGGGAACACGTTTCTTAAGCATGATCAAGCATCCGAAGAAAGACTGTCCATATCTGACTCAGGATGGAAAAGACAGAGAGTCCGGACCGGATCAGTACATTGCAAATATGTGCGACGGTGCCCTGGCAGGCTTTAAGTATTTTGACCTCAGGGCAACAAAAGAGATCAGTGTGGCTGTAAAAGGACGCACAGAAGGAACTCTGTATGTTCGTACCAGTGAGAATGGAAAAGCTGTGGCATCAATTTCTGTCAGTCCGTGCAGAGAAGTCAAAGAATTTAAAGCTCCTCTTAAGGTTTCTGG
>NZ_QULA01000059.1:0-7491 GCF_003481595.1 Blautia sp. OM07-19 | reverse complement strand
AAATACAGTAACTATGTGGCTTTCAGCCACGATCACGGCTTTGCCGTGAATAATTCAGGCTTATTATACCATTTTTCTTCTGACAGCAATTGTAAAAATTTTATATTTTCATATTTTAGGAAGACTTTGTGCTACGCACAGCTTTCCCCACCCCACCGCTTCATTCGGATACTCATTAAATCCGGGCAGGGGCTGCGCGCCTCGTCTTAAGTAGGCTTTGACTTTCTCGCCCCAGAGGAATGGGTCGTTTCGTTGTATGATGCCCCATTCCATCAGGAGGGCGGCGGAGCCGGTGACGAAGGGAGTGGAGAAAGAAGTTCCGGTGACACTGGTATAGGCACCGCCGGGAGTGGGGGCGGTGATGTTTACGCCGGGGGCGACGAGATCCGGTTTGGGGAATGAGAGATTCGATCCGCCGCGGCCGGAGAAATCGGCGTAGGCGTTTAGTCTGGAGTCATAGGCTCCTACGGTGATCACTTTGGCTGCAGTGGATGGGATCGTGAGTGTTTCTGCAGCGATCGGACGGTAAAATCCGGTCACTGGGTTCAGGACATTTCCACCCGGAAGCCACAGGTTATAATTACCCTCCCGGATTCGTCTGCCATGCAGATGAATCTTCCAGATTCCACTGGTGAGGTATGTCTCTACAGGGATAAAATCAAAATAAATCTCCTGCGTTACCTGAAAAGGTCCCGGCTTTCCGTAGTAAATCAATAAATCTGTTTCCCCTGCACGATATCTCTGTGTGCCGATTTTTTCCGAAAGTGTTGGCAGTCTTTCGCCGGATGGCGTTTCTATGGAAATCTCGATCTCATCTGCATAGGCTTTCCATAACTGCAGATTCAAAGTTGTCTCATAAGTCCCAATACTCATTTCCACAGTTTCTGTCTGTCCCTGTCGAAGCTGTCCCGCCGTATGGATCCGGTCATTTCCATTATTTCCGCTTCCTACACAGATGACAGAACGTCCTACATTCGCTGCGTTGCTGAGATATGTTTCCAGCAGAGAATCCCCTTGATGTGTTCATTATAACTAGGGGAAAGTTATTGTAAAAAAATTTGCAGTCTTTACACTGCATTTTTCTCTTTAGAATAAGGTGACTGATACTTAAATACGATGTCAATGCTCTTATCTCCATTCACAACAATCTTTTCTATCAACTCTGTCACAATTTCTCTTGTCACTTCGGATAATGTTCCATACTTGATAAATTTCTCTATCCAGTTTTCATAAGATTCTTCTGCCTCTCCAAAGCTGTCTTTCTCTTGTTCTGCCAACTGAATCTTCGCCCTGATCTCTTTATCCTGCTTTTCATATTCTGCCTTATAGGAGAGGTATTCTTCTTTATCCAGAACACCATCTACATAATTTTCGTAAGTTTTCTTTTTATACTTCTGGACAGCCACAAGTTCTTTTTGTAACCGTTCAATCTTCTGATTTGCTTCTGCACATCGTCTCTGCACCTCCTTCTTCCTGTCTGCTGCTTTTAATATTTCATCCTTATCACTCTCTTTTAGTGCCAGTTCCGCTTGTCTTTGGATTTCATTTTTCACAATAGAATCTAATACTTCTTTTTTAATGAAATGAGAATAACAAACTGTGTTTCCTTTTTTATGATAGGTACCGCACTCATAACCATCCCGACAGGTAACCCTCTGGAAATTATATCCGCAATCTCCGCAAACAATAATTCCTGCGTATGGATTTACCTTTCTCACTTCGCTATTAAATCCCGGTGTCCGTGTTCTTTTCTTCATAAGTTTCTGTACCTGCTCAAAAGTATCTTTGCTGATAATTGCTTCGTGCATTCCTTCCACAATATACTGCTGTTCCTCTGGAATATATTGATACTTTTCCACTTTATAGGATATCTTTTCTGATTTATGCTGTACCATAGCCCCTGTATAAACTCTGTTTCGCAAAATTACATTGATCGTAGGATATGCCCAGCCCTTTGCACCCGCTTTTTCTAATGCATTGGCATATTTCAATCCCTGCACCTTTCTCTTATACTCTGACGGTGTCAGAATTCCTTCCTGATTCAGTTTCTTTGCAATACCATCCCTGGAATATCCTTCCAGACTCATATAAAAGATTCTCCGTACCACTTTAGCTGCTTCTTCATCTACAAGAAAATGATGCTTATCTGCCGGATCTTTTACATATCCATATGGGGCAAACCCAGACATAAACTGTCCCCGTTTCTTCTGGGCGGTCAATGCACCTCTGATTTTCTTAGATATATCACGACTATACATATCATTAAACAGCGTCTTAAACTGTGCCAATTCTTCATTACTGTGATGAACAGAATCCACGCCATCCAAAATTGCAATATAACGCACACCCAAAGATGGAAAAACACGCTCGATATAATTACTGGTTTCAATATGTTCACGCCCAAGCCGGGAAATATCTTTCGTAATAACGCCTTGAATTTTCCCTTTGTAGATATCCTCCATCATCCGCTGAAATTCCGGTCTATTCGCAAAATAAAGCCCCGAATAACCGTCATCAATATAAATATCTGCGATTTCCAGATCCTCTGATTTAGTCACATACTCACGAATCAGTTTCATCTGATTTTCAATACTCTCACTAACTTTATTCTCTCCATCATCCTTCGACAGACGACAATATACACCCATCTGATACATCATATCACCCCATCTTTCTCAAGTATTCTATCTGGTGAACTCTCTACTGAAGCAAACTTAAAATATATATCTATTTTCTGCTCTGGATATACATAAATTTTATCAACTAACTCCACAAGCACTTCTCTGGTAAGCTGCTTTACCGTTATTCTTCTGCGATTAAAATGCTCCAACCATATCTTTGTTTCATTGACCGCCGCCCGCTGCCTTTGCTCTTCATGATTCAGTTCTGATAATTCTTTTTGATATTTCTGATTCTCTGTTTCATACATCTGTTTTAATTCCAAATATTCCTCTTTGGAAAGTACTTCATCCATAAACTGTTCATATACTCGTTTCCGGTATTCCAGATTTCTTTCTATTTTTCCCTGCAATTTTGCAATTTTACCATCCAGTTCCGGCTGTTTCTGTCTGATCTGAGTTTCCAGATTCTTCATATCCATCTTCATCTGTTTCAATTGCTGGTTGATTGCAAATACAACCAGTTCATCCAGCTTTTCAAATGTAATATGATTCAGCTCACAGTAATTCTGCCCCTGCTTCTGGTGAAAACCACACATATATCCGTCATAATCTTTATGAGATGCCAGATAACGTTTTCGCATGGCTGTTTTACATTTCCCACAAAAGAGCAGTCCCACATATTTATGTGGTTCATTGCTTTTATCAAAATAGGAAACTCTGCGCCCCTTTCTTATTTGCTGAACCCTATCAAACTCGTCTTTAGAAATGATTGCTTCATGTGCATCCGGCACCAGCTCCATTTCTTCCAGTGGAATTGCCTTTTTGTATTTCAGCTTATAAGACGGTCTTTCATGCTTCCGAATCACAACCGCCCCAGTATAGACCGGATTCTTTAAAATTCCACTTACAGTAGACGATGTCCACAGACCTTTTCCCGAATCCCATACATAATTGGTTTTTAAAACTTCCTTTTTATATTTTGCGGGACAAGGGATTTCATCTTCATTCAAAGTCCTGCAAATAACCGTACAGCCAAATCCATTTTGATACATTTTATAAATTCTTCGGACAACCTCGGCTGCATAAGGATCAACTTCCAGATGATTATGAATTGTTTTACTTTTCACATATCCAAAGGGAGGCTGTTTCGGTGTATATTCGCCCATACTTCTTTTTGTCTGAATGGTCATTTTAATCTTTCTGGATGTATCTCTCAAATACATATCATTCAGCAAAGTTTTTATTTCTAACATTTCATCATAAGTTCCAACTACTGAATCATAATTATCCAGAATCGAAACAATCCGAATCTGTTTCTCCGGGAAATATTTGCCTAGATAATAGTTGGTATCAATATGTTCTCTTCCAAGTCGAGATACGTCCTTAAAAATCACCATATTGATAACACCAAGCTCAATATCTGCCAGCATCCTCCGAAATTCAGTTCTTTCAAAATTACTTCCAGAAGCCCCATCGTCTACATAAACTTTTTTCTCTGCAATATCTTTATTCTCTGCAATATAATCTCTTGCCATCTGAATCTGAGAGTGAATACTATTGCTGTATTCACCCTCTTTATTTTGCTCTTCAATGGAAATTCGGCAATAAATTCCTGCCTGATACATTCTATCCCTCTTTTCATCGGTCTTGCATAGTCATTGTCTTTAATTGTCTTCATTTTACAACAAGAACTTAAGAAAATCAACCTGCAATTTTTCGTTCAGTAAGATTCTGAATGCACTGGATCAATGTCTTTTCCCCATTAAAATGCACTCGAATCTGATATCCTGCATGTTCATAGCTTACATTCTCTTTTTGGATTTCTTTTTTTGTATCCAGAACTTCTACAGAATCAAATAACGTATTCATGCTATATGCCTCCTTCAGCATACAGTTCTCTCTACATCCTATGCCGGCAGGATTGTACAAAAGTTCTGTATGAATTGAATTCGGCTTTCGAAAGCCTGATTACATTCTAAAATTATTCTGCACCAATCACATTGAATTGAAATTGACCGCAGATTGAGTTTTTAAGATTCATTTTCTTCCTATACAGTATCAATTCCTATTGTCCGGAACATTTGTTCGTGTTATAATAAAAAGACTTTAAGAATATAAAACACGAAAACCAAAGGAGGGATTTCTGTTGGAACGATGTGATTTTTCTTCTATTAGCACATGCCTAAAAAATCAAATCAGTGAAAGCAATCAGATGAACCAACCTGATTTTTTATACGAATTATTTGAAGATTTTATGAATGATCCGATAAATGAAGATTTTTCTATGGATAATGGTCTAATTTGCCGCTGGATAACCGGACAGGCAAAAATCAGTCCCAAAATAACCTCATATTATGCAAAACCCAGCAATCAGAAAAAACTGGCAACAACCATTCAGCGGAACTTACTTCCCTTAATGGCAGACTGCAACATGGTTATACAGGACATTTACACGTTATTCATACAGGACGATACGATTTCGGATACAAAAAAGCAGGAACTTGTATCTCTATATAAACCTTCTGATTCAAGGCTGTTGTTTTTAGCAAAAGTACTTTCTTTTGGTATGGAACGGCAATTTATTAAACGTGATACAAGAAATCAAAAACTGATTGCAGGAGGTGTTCTATCTCCGATTGTTCTGGATTACATTATGGACAGCGAAGTCCCGAAACCATGCCGTCATTTTCTAGGAAGAGAAGAAGAACTGGATGAACTCCATACTTTGTTTAAAGAGAACCGACATATATTTCTTTATGGAATTGCCGGAATTGGAAAAAGCGAGCTTGCTAAAGCCTATGCAAAGCAATACAGAAAACAGTACACCAATATTCTCTATATGGAATACACCGGTAATCTATATCAAAATATCACAGACATGGATTTTATTGATGATCCACCAGAAATCAGTGAGCAGGAATGTTTTCAAAGACATAACCGTTTCTTACGCTCTTTGAAATCTGATACACTGCTGATCATAGACAATTTTAATGTCACATCCACACAGGACAGTTGCCTGTCAGTCGTATTAAAATACCGTTGCCGGGTTTTATTTACAACCAGAAGCCAACTGTCTGAATACTGTAGTTTTCAGTTAAAAGAACTAAAAGATATAGCCACTCTTTTTCAACTGACATCTGTATTTTATTCAGAAGCAGAGGAACACCGGGCAATCGTAGAAAAAATCATAGAAACTGTACACTACCATACTTTTGCTGTCGAACTGGCAGCCAAACTTCTGGAAAATGGAATTTTAACTCCAGAGCAATTATTGATAAAACTTCAAGAGGAAAAGGCTTCTCTTCATAATGAAGATAAGATTAAAGTAATGAAAGATGGTCAGAGCAAAAAAGCCACCTATTACAACCATATCCATACCCTGTTTTCGTTATACTCCTTATCACGGAAACAGCAGGATATTATGTGCAATATGTGTTTTATGCCTTCATCTGGTATTTCTGCCCGTATATTTTCCAAATGGCTGGAGCTGCCTACTTTAAATGACGTGAATGATCTGATTGAGACAGGTTTTGTACAGTCAAGTCTCCGGCATACTATTTCTCTGCATCCAATGATTCAGGAAATTGCAGTTTCCGAGACCGCACCTTCTATTACAAGCTGCCACACGTTATTGGATTCTCTGCGAAAAATATGTTTGATGCATGGCATTGAAGTTAGCTATTATAAAAAATTATTTCAGACAACAGAAAATATCATCCAATTCATTGAAAAGGATGATATTCCCCAATACCTGTTATTTTTAGAAGATGTTTTTCCATATATGGAGAAGTACCACTATCAAAAGGGTATGAAAAAAATCATTCAGGAACTACAGCATTTTATAAAAGCAAATACTTACGGGACTGCATCTGACCGTGCCTTACTATTGGATTATCAGGCAACTCTGGAACCCAAAACAGAAAAAGCGATAAAATTAGAAAAAGAAGCACTTGCTCAAATAAAAGAAACCACAAAAAAGAATGCACACCTTGTTTCCAACCTCCATTCCAATCTTGGGGGGCTTTACCGAATCAACGGACAACTTAATCTGGCTAAAAAACACATGGAAATGGGTATCTCTCTTTTAGAACAATACCAGCTTCTTTATACTAATGACAGTATTCCTCAGATTAATAATTATGCTGTCCTCTTAACTGAAATACAAGAACCTGACCTTGCCCTGTCTGCTCTTCAGAAATTAGCACAGATTATCAAAGAATATAATTCAAACCACTGTTTGGATTATGCACAGGTACAGGAATCCCTTGGAAGTATCTGCCTGATCACTGCAAATATTTCACAAGCGAAAACCCATTTTAAAAAAGCCTTGAAAATTTATGAAGATATATGGGCAGATGAACCTGAATTGATTGAAGAAAAATATAAAAAAATTCAGGAATTATATCCACAAGCTGGAATTGCTCTGGCAAAAAGTATTCTTCCCACCAAACACTAGCAGTTCCTATAACGCTTGTAAAATATATAATCAACTCGTTTTCTATAAATCATGATTACAGCAGAAGATACAAAAAATCCGTGTATCTTCTGCTCTTTCTAAAAAAACTTTTTTACTATATCACCCACTCATAAGAATTTCCCTTATTCTCTGATCAATTTCTGCTATTTCTTCTTCAATTCGACTATTTTTATTTTGCAATTGTCTTTTAAATTCATCAGCAAATTCCGCTTTTCTCAATCTTATGTTATCTAAAATGCTCTTTTGCTCATCAATCAAGAGTATTATCTTCTCATTTTCTCCCGCATATTCCCGCATATGTTCTAGTCCTACCAGTGCAGCGTAAATCTGTTCATCTTCCTCCCTATATAGTCAAGTCTTTTTTCCTTGAAAATCAAGGATTTTTTAGTGTTT
>NZ_QULA01000058.1:0-8894 GCF_003481595.1 Blautia sp. OM07-19 | reverse complement strand
GCCCAGCAGGGTATTCATTTTTCGGATATGAGAGTAGTCTACTTCATATACAAATCCATCTGATTGATATGATTCCACATTATAAAGAAAGTCCATTGGTACAGAATGCAATCAACGATATGGAAAAATATCTGAACGAGAAACATGAAAAGGTGCAGGAAACAAAACAGACTGTGGAAGTGAAACAGGAAGTTCCAGAAGCACCAGTCAAGAAAGAATCCGGATCAGTGGAACCGAACCGGGCACAAAAGAAAGAGCCGGCAAAGGGCGAAAAAGGGGAACTGAAAAAATCTGTGCTGCAGTCGTTGAAAAAGTTTCAGGCAAGGGCAAAAGCACAGGAACAGAAAAATAAAGAAGCAGAAAAAACCAAAGCACATAAGAAGGGGGATGTAGAATTATGATGGATCTGACAATGAACTTTGATACAGACGAATGTTTAGTAACCGCAATGTTTGATAAAGGAAACAGAAATGACACAATGGAAGCAATCGACCATATCATTCCATTTCTAAAAGGGGATGCGGATATGATTAGGCTTGTCTGCAATACCCTAAGAAAGCTGTTATGCATGAGTGATGAAGGCTATGAGACTTTTCTTATGGACTTGGAAGATTATAAATCGGAACTGGAAGAGAGGGAATGAATTCAAGCCAGAGTGCAGTATAGCAGGTGAAAGATGAGAAGCGAAGGAAAAAGTGTCAGCATTGAGAAGTGTTAACAGGTATATATTGGAAGAATTCAGCCAGGGGAACTCTGGCTGATATAAAAACACATCTGCAGAAATAGTGACTGAAGAAATTTTGAGTAGTGGAATTGGGAAGAAGTATTTAGATACTATAATAAAGAGATTAGCTGGCTTGTATACTAACAGAGAGGACATAGTAAACAGATTTGCGTTATTATCAGGGATTGTAGGGAGATTCCGAAGAGCTTTTGTTCAGATGATGAAACAATAGGATTGGTACAGGAAATATATGGAACAAAAGTTAATAAAGGGATTTGTTGCGTTTTCTGCTATAATAATCTGCCAGCAAAGAATGTGTTGTCTGAATATGTTTGTGATTATAAGAAACGAGCAGGGTTATTTCAAAGATCAGCAGATTTAGAGTAGTTCTTTTTTTTCTGAGAGAAAATTAAAAATCGTTTTTGGTTCTTCTGGAGAGTGATTATAGCGTTTGGGAAACATCCGGAGAAACTATTACCTCAGAGTGTCGTAAAGTTCTTTATCAAAGAAGGCTTTGAGATGCCCTTTCTTTTTTATGCAAATCTTTTCTCTTGTCTACATATATAAACCTAAGAAAAAGCTTGACGTTTAAATATTACAAGTGTAATATTTAAGAAAATATGAAAAAAGGAGAAATAAAACTATATGAGAAAAAAGAAAAGAAAAAAACACACGAAGATTATTACAAAAATAGTTTTATTTAGCGGTATATTGATTGGTGGTGGAATCGGTATTGTAACAATAATGAATCGTAATGTTCCTGAAAAAAGACTAATGGAATATATGAAATATATTGAAAAAGGGGAATATGAGCAAATGTATGCCATGCTGGATCAGAAAAAAAGCAGCATGAACAGTAAGGAAGAATTTATAGAACGAAATTCTAAAATATATGAAGGCATTGAGATGTCTGATCTGTCCATAACCGATATTACAGTAAAAAGACAAGAAAACGGAAATGCGGCAGTTTCCTATACAACAAATATGCAGACTGCTGCAGGAAATGTAGAATTTACCAACGATGCGGTATTTTCACATGATTGGACAGGATATCATTTAATCTGGCAGGATCAGTTGATTTTTCCAGAGTTATCTGCAACGGATAAAGTTCAGGTAACGTCAGAAGAGGCAAAGAGAGGAGATATTTTAGACAGAAATGGTCGTCAGTTGGCTGGAGAGGGAACTGCATCTTCGGTAGGAATTGTTCCGGGCAGGATGGAGAACAGAGAAGATACAATAAAAAAACTGGCAGAGTATCTTGGAATTGGAGCAGACGAAATTGAGGATAAGTTAGAAGCCGGTTGGGTAAAAGCAGATTCTTTTGTACCAGTAGCAACAATTCCTAAAATACAAGAGGTCGATCTTCTGACAGTGAATCCGGATAAAACTGTTCTGGAAGAAAAAGAAAAGCAGGACACATTATTGAAGATTCCAGGTATTATGTTATCTGATGTAAAAGTACGAACTTATTATCTAAAAGAAGCTGCCTCTCATCTGGTAGGGTATGTACAGGCGGTTACAGCCGAAGATTTGCAGGAACATAAAGGGGAAGGGTATCGTACAAACAGTGTGATTGGAAAGACTGGACTGGAAACGCTTTATGAAAAAGAACTAAAAGGAACAGATGGGTGTGAAATCTGTATTGTAGATGCAAATGGAAATAAAAAAAGTGTTATTGCATATGAGCCTAGAAAAGATGGAGAAGATATCCATACTACGATTGATGGTGATCTTCAAAGTACTCTTTATGAACAATTTAAAGAAGACAGAGGATGTTCTGTGGCTTTGAATCCTTACACAGGGGAAGTATTGGCGTTGGTAAGTACGCCATCTTATGATGATAATGATTTTGTACGTGGAATGGACAACAGCCAGTGGAGTGCATTAAATGAAAATGAAGATAGGCCTTTATACAACCGCTTTCGCCAGACATGGTGTCCTGGCTCAACTTTTAAACCTGTAATTGCTGCAATTGGATTAAAAGTGGGGGCATTTACTGCAAATGACGATTTTGGAAATGAGGGTCTGGCGTGGCAGAAAGATTCCTCGTGGGGAGATTATACAGTGACTACACTTCATGATTATGAACCTGTGATTTTGAAAAATGCGCTTATTTATTCAGATAATATTTATTTTGCAAAAGCAGCATTAAAAATTGGTGCGGATCAACTGATGCAGTCTCTAAATCAAATAGGATTTAATCAGGAACTTCCATTTGATATTAAAATGTCAGAGTCCAAATATTCTAATATGGACAAGATAGAAACAGAAATCCAGCTTGCTGACAGTGGGTATGGACAGGGACAGATTCTGGTAAATCCTTTGCATCTTGCAAGCATTTATACGGCTTTTCTAAATGATGGAAATATGATAAAGCCATATCTTCACGCGGATGGTGGAAGCACTTCCAGTGAAATCTGGATAAAAGATGCTTTTTCACCACAAATTGTTTCGGAGGTTATGGAGGGGTTAGAGGGTGTAGTGAATAACCCGGAAGGAACTGGTTATGGAGCATGCAGGGAAGACATTAGATTAGCAGGAAAAACCGGAACAGCGGAACTGAAAGCTACAAAAGAAGATACATCTGGAACAGAAATTGGCTGGTTTACAGTTTTTACTACAGACAGAGATACAAAGAATCCTATTTTGCTCATCAGTATGGTAGAGAATGTGAAAGATATTGGAGGAAGCGGTTATGTGGTGGAAAAGGATAAGGCGATACTGGATGAATATCTTGGTAATGAATAATTTTTACCTTTAAATATTACAAATGTAAGAGGAAAATGATATGAAAAAAATTTGGAAAATATTTGTGGGAGTTATTTTTCTTGCTGTCTGTAGTGGATGTGGCATAAAGAAAGAGCAGAAAAAGACAATTGAAGATACGAAAGAAAAAATTTACAGAGAGTGTGAAATGCTAGCAGAAGGCTATCAGAGCATATATGAGAATGCTGTGAAAGAAAATGCACTATATGAGCTGAGTACAATACAAAAAAGTATGGATTATTTTGGAAAATATGGATATGCAGTAATTGATTCCTACAATCAGCTGGATATGGTTCAAAGTATTAAAGTAGATGATTTTTTGAAAAAAGCAGAAAAAGAGAAAAATGGAAAAACTACTATATTTCAAGTTATAGCAGGGGATCATTTTATTCGGTATGATCTGAAAACCAAACAGGGGAAAATAGACGTTGAAGTAAGCTCTTTTAAATGGAAAGAGGATACTTGGCAGGAAACATATTATCATGAGTTTAGAGCTAATTCATGGAAATATACAGAAAACGGGTATTTCTTTATGGAAGAATATCATCCGGCTGGATATGATGGACCGTCTGGATATCGGGCCTTTCGGGTAGTGCCGTTAAATAAAAAATGCAGGGAGCTGAATCGAAAATATATACTTCCTTTTGGATATACACTTAATAAATTGTTTACTTCTAATTGGAGTGAAAAAAATTATGATGGAATAAATTTTTATGATGTTTTTGACCGTTTACTTTCAATGGAAGAAAAAGCTGATGAATTTAAGGAAGGAAAGACTTATGAAATCCCAAAAGAATCATTTGAAGCGATATTTCAAAAATATTTTAATATAAGCGCAGAGATACTGCAGACAGGAACGGTATTTCACACGGAAACACAGACATATCGGTATCGAACCAGAGGAATCGTATATGATTTTGCTCCCACACCATATATTCCATATCCGGAAGTTGTTTCCTACATAGAAAATCAAGATGGAACAATAACACTGGAAGTAAATGCGGTATGGCCACAAAAAGAATTAGATCAGGCGTTTTGTCATAGCGTAACCATTCGGCTGTTAGATAAAGATAGATTTCAATATGTATCCAATTATGTATCAAGGTCAGAAATAGAGGTTACCTGGTATACGGAAAGATTATCAGACGAAAAGTGGGAGGAATGTTATGGAGATAATTGATATGAGTACAAAAAGAAAACTGAAAAAGATGGTGAGTGTTTTATTTATTTTGGGATGCTTTTTCATAGGAAATACAAAATGTAAAGGGGCTGATTTAGAATATATTTCACAGGAAACTGCGAATTATGCTGTACAAGAAAGAGGATATGATTTGCCAGTAGATGAAGTCGTGAAAGAAGAAGCTATTGAAGATTGTAAGAATGTTATGAATCAGATGAAAGCCATTTATCAAAAGGCGGATAAAGGAACTTCATCGAATGTAGTAGTTTCTGAGACAGTAATGGAAGAAATGCAGGAAGTATTAAAGGAAAAAAATGTCCCTGTTATTACATCAGCGCCGTATTCAAATATGGCTAATTATTCTAAAATGGAAGAATTTCTTTTCAAGGCAGAACAGGATCTGCCAGGAGATATCGTCTTATATAGGATTAACAGGGATGGTGGGATAGAAAGACTCAAATTCAATTATGATGGGACAGATATGTATTTGCTGGCTGTGAAAGCTGTTTGGGGTATGAACGACAATCCATCTATTGTATATGTTTCGTATACAAGGATAGAAGAATGGAAATATACAGAAAAAGGCTGGTTTGGTTATACGCTATGCGTTCCAAAGTATCCGGAAGTATCAGAAGCGGTTGATGGCAGTTCTATGATAAGAATTAAACCTTTAAGTGATGAATGCAGGGAAGTTTCAAAGAGGTGTGTGTATTTGCTTGGATATCAGGGGAATAATCTTTTATGTTCTGATTGGGATAGATCTGATATGGAAGGGTTAGATTATAATGGTTTATATGAATATTTATATCGAATGAAATACGGGGAGAGATATGAGTTTTCAGGTAACTCAAGTGGAATTCCGGCAGAAGAGTTTGAAAATCTGATAATGGAGTTTTTGCCGATAACAGCAGATCAAATTAAAAAATGGGCAGTATTTGATTCGGAACACCAGATTTATGCCTGGGAACAGTTGGTAGGGGGATCAAATTTTACACCTACTAATTTTACAGAATCATTACCGGAGGCTGTTGAAATAAAAGAAGATGAAGATGGGTGCATGACTCTGGTAATCAATGCAGTATGTGATCGATTTATATGTGACGATGCTGTTATTACAAGTGAACTGACTGTTAAATTTAATGAAGATAGTACTTTTAAGTATATGGGAAATAAAATACTGAATAATGGGATGAAAAAAATACCAGAATATCAATATAGAATAAAAAGAAAGAACTGATAGCAATACCAGTTCTTTCCAGCTACTTAATTCCATATGTGCAGCTTTTTTAAAATAGAAGAAGTAATTTCCAATGCTTTTTTGCCAGTTGCATTAGAATCACTTTGGATATTGGTTGCAAAATAATAGCTGTTATCGGAAGTTTCTACATATCCGATAAACCAGCCGTTGATATCCTGTCCGTTGACACGACCGGTTCCAGTTTTTCCGTAGAAATTACCATTAGGTGTACTGGCAATTTTTATAGCATTTTTAACAGAAAATACATTTTGGAAATTTAGATGGAATTCATTTGTGTTAAATTTTTTTAATAATGTTACTTGCTCTAAAGGCGAGATTTTTAATGAAAAATCGGACCAGTATAAATCCAGATTTGAACTGGTTGTTTGGTTTCCATATTCTATTTTATTCAAAAATTCCTGGACTCTGTTAATTCCGAGCTGCGAATCAATTGCCTGGAAATACCAGTTAACGGAATTTTGCATAGCAGAGTTTAAATCCTGATCAGCTTCCCAGGATGGAAAAGGAAAGGCATCACCATTCCATGTCATGGAAGAGTGTTCTGGTGTGATGATTCCGGATTCCAACCCTAATAATGCATCGTATATTTTGTAGGTAGACTCTGGCGGAATACGTTTGGTGGCTTCTTCAAGATCGTATATTTTCCAGGAATCCAAATTATTGTCATACAAAACAAATGATCCATCATATGTTCCAAATGTTTCGGATATATCTAACAGGGAGATATTTTTGTCTGTATCACTAAAATGATATACGCTTTGAGTAGAGGCATCAATGGATAAAATGGGTGTATATCCAATAAAAACAGCACTAATGACCAGATAAATTATCAATGCTCTCATTTTTTGATAAAGAGTTTCTTTCCTAAAAACGGCGATGTTGAGAATACGTCGTTTCATCTGCCTGAAATTTCCGGACATTCCAACTGCCAGTGGAGAGGAAAAAGAGGATATTTTTTCTGCAAAATTAATCAGTGTAGTTCCATAAGCTTGGTATTCATCAGCAGAAATCATCTGCAATACAGCAGAATCACAGGCTATTTCACGGTCACAGAGAATTTCTTTTAAAGTGTACCAAACAAAAGGGTTAAACCAGTAGAGTATATTACTTATGACCATGAGGAAGCCAATAAATGTATCTTTGTGACGGTAATGCTGTAATTCGTGTAGCAGCATAAAACGCATATCATCAGGATTCAGTTCGGAAATTAAATGGATGGGAATGTAAATTCTGGGATGTATTATTCCGATTAAAACTGGTGATTTTAAAAATGCAGTACTGTAGACTGATACTGGGTGAGAGATTTTAAGTTCCTTTAAACAATTGTAATAAATAGTTTTTACCTGCTGATTTTGAAGCGGGAGAGCAGATCTTTTTATGGAACGTACATAGTTTAATGAATGAAGGGTGAGGACTGACATAATCATAACACCCGTTATCCATATTAGAAAGAGTATGGTATTCAAGCCTCCAGAAAATTGACTACTGATGGAAACTGAAAAATCATTCACCTGGTTTAACAAAATATTTTGTGTATTACTGGTAAGTTCGGATAGCGTGTCGGTACCAGAGTTAAGTCCTGAGTCAGTTTGAAAAAAATGTAACCATGAAAAAAGTTGTGAGCCATGAATCTGTACAGGAAAAAATGGCACGGCAAGTAATAAAAATAAAAGAAAACAGAGATGGTACTGTGTAGCCGCAGATAAATATTTTTTCAGAAGTTTTTTTGTTCCGATTATTACAAGTGTAAAAATACATATGAAGATATTACTGATTAAAAAGTGGATGATCCAGTTGCTCATTGAAAACCTCCTATTTCTGATGTTTTGATAATAAATGGCGTAAGTTATCAATTTCTGTTGAAGAGAGCTTATCGTCTTCAAGGTAAGAAGCCAGCATAGAAGAAAGATTTCCATTATAATATCGCTTTAAAAAAGAATTGCTTTCCTGGCGTATATATTCATCTTCTTGGACTAATGGAGTATAGACAAATACCCGGCTTTGTTTTTCGTAGGAAAGAGCTTTTTTGGAAACAAGTCTCTTGATAAGAGTTTGAATTGTTTTTGGACTCCAGCTGGTAGTTAGAGTAAGTTTTTCTGTAATTTCATTTGTATTGATGGGAGCATATTTCCATACAATTTTCATAACTTCAAATTCGGCTTCTGAAATCTGTGGTAGTGACATAATAAAATCCTCCTGCTAAATCCTACATATGTAATAAATATATTATATTACTTGTAGAAGAAAAAAGTCAAATGGCAGATGATATATAGAATATAAAATTAATAATGTAGAGGCAATAAAGGTGAAAAAGGTAGAAATTATTGAGAGAATCACAGATGCTAATGGAAGCATAAGTGAAAACATATTGACTAGCTGGGAACATAAAAACCAATTCATACCGGAAATTATAAGGTTTGGAGAATTAAAAATATATCTACAGGAACGAATTGTTAAAAAGAATGATAGTGATGTTCATCTTTCAAAATATGAATATGATATTTTACTTCTTTTAGCGAAAAGTCCAGGTAGAATATTTGGAAAAGAAATGGTTTATGATCTGGTATGGAATGAACCTTATTCCGGTGATTATAATGTGGTCATGCGACATATCTGCAATATCAGAGAAAAAATAGAAGATGATCCTGGACAACCATTATATATACAAACAGTACGAGGTGTAGGATATCGGTTTAATGGGAATTTAGGCAGCGAGTGAAATCGCTGCCTATTATTATGGTTTTACAAAGAAGGGAGTTGGTTATGAGAAGATCTTTGTATTTCAGGAGCATCCTGTTTGAGATAATTGGACAGGTTTTGATGTATCAATTCCAACTCTTTTATTTCTTGCTTAAAAGAAACGTATTGAGTATTTAGTGATTCCTTTCTGGAAATAAGATCTGAAAGTTGCTCTTGTAACTTATTGGAATTAAGATGTTTCAGGTCTATACCATTTTCCTGTAAAA
>NZ_QULA01000057.1:0-9256 GCF_003481595.1 Blautia sp. OM07-19 | reverse complement strand
CTATTACCAGTTTACACCATCGGTCTTCTTAAGTCCAGCTAACCCTTGAACAGTAACGAACGAGAGAAAGAAAATTAAAAAAGTACAAACTTTTAGTTGTGGCCCTTCTCCTTTTCTGATATAATAAGTTCGGATTTTAAGCTTCTGCCGTGATAAAATGTGAAACTGTCGCGAATGAGGCTAAAAGGAGGAATTACAAATGAAAGAAAAGAAAAAACGGGCCAAACGTCTGCCCACCTTTGCGGAATCGATCACACCGATCATCGCAATGCTTCTGATCCTTACCATTGGAAAGGGCGTGTTCGGCTACAGCACGGAGCCGCTCCTGATCATGGTAGCAGCAATCGCGGCATTTATCGCGTTCCGTGTGGGTGTTACCTGGGATGAGATGATGGATGAGATCTGTACCAAGATTGCAAAAGGTATGCCGGCAATTCTGATTCTGGTATGCGTTGGCGCTATGGTTGGTACCTGGATGGCAGCTGGTACCATTCCGATGATGATTTACTATGGTGTTCAGATTGTAAACCCGAAATTCATGCTGGTTACAGCATTTCTGATCGAGGCTGTTGTATCGGTTGTTACCGGTACTTCCTGGGGTTCTGTCGCAACCATGGGTGTTGCCCTGATGGGAATTGCAAGTGCTCTGGGTGTGTCTCTTCCGGCTACCGCAGGTGCATGTATCGCAGGTTCCTACTTCGGTGATAAGATGTCTCCGCTGTCTGATACCACGAACCTGGCTCCGATCGCGGCAGGCAGCACACTGTATGAGCATATCGGACATATGTTTTACACCACCGTTCCGGCAACCATCGTTTCTCTGGTGGTATATGCCATTGTTGGTATGAACGCAGATGTAAGTGCAGATATCACCTCTGATACTGTTACTACCTTATTGAGCCAGCTTTCTTCCATGTACAGCTGGAACCTACTGCTCATCATTCCGGTGCTAATCGTGCTGGGAGGTTCCCTGTTTCAGAAGCCAACCATTCCGGTTATGCTTCTTTCCACCTTTGTAGCTGGCATAGAGGGTGTTTTCATTCAGCATGTAGCAATGGGTGATGTGTTAAAGGCAACGGTAAACGGCTTTAGTGTATCTATGATCCATCGCGCAGGCTTCGACACCGAGACTTGTTCCGAGGCGGTTACCAAGCTGTTAAACCGTGGTGGTATGAACGGCATTATGAGTACCACACTTCTGGTATTCTGTGCATTCTGTTTTGCAGGCATCATGAGCCGGGCCGGCTGTCTGGATGTTGTACTTCAGAAGATTTTAAGCGTGGCAAAGAGTACCGGCGCACTGATTACCGCAACGGTGGCAGCCTGCATTACCATGGCACTGACTACCGGTAACTCTTATCTTTCCATTTTGATTCCTGGAGAGATGTTCCGTGACGCTTATAAAGAGCGCGGACTTGCGGCAAAGAACCTGTCCAGAACCCTTGAGGATGCCGGTACTGTAGTGGTGCCGCTGATTCCGTGGTCCGCAGCAGGTGCCTATATGGCATCTACCCTTGGTGTAGAGACCCTGGATTACCTTCCGTGGGCAATCCTGTGCTACACTGGCTGGATCTTTGCAATCATCTGGGGCTTTACCGGATTCGGTATCGCAAAGCTTGCTGATGAGAAGAAAAAGGAGAACTAAATACGAAAGTCTTGTTCCACCGGGATTCCTGATTCCGGTGGAATTTTTGAAGAATAAAGAAAAGGCAGGAGAATAGACATTATGATCAAGTTACTGAAAAACGCGAATGTTTACGCACCAGAGAAATTGGGAAAAAAAGATATCCTCATTGAGGGAGAGAAAATCCTTCTGATGCAGGATTCTATCGAAGGCTATGAGGGACTCCCGGGAGTGGAGACTTATGACCTGGAGGGAAAAATCGTTGTTCCGGCTTACATTGACATGCATGTGCATATCACCGGAGGCGGTGGAGAGCAGGGACCGGCATCCCGTGTACCGGAGTCTCAGCTCAGCGAATTTTTAAAAAACGGTATTACCACCGTGGTTGGCCTTCTGGGTACAGATGGCGTAACCCGCAGTGTAGAGAATCTGGTAGCAAAGGCCCGTGCCCTGACCGAGGAAGGCATGACCGTGTATACACTGACCAGCTCCTACGGTTACCCGCCGACCACCCTGACCGGAAGCGTAGAGCGCGATATCATCCTGGTTCCGCCTATGATCGGTGTGAAGGTAGCTGTATCTGACCACAGAAGCTCCAATCCGGGCGGGGAAGAGCTGATCGCCCTGGCTACCGCAGCCCGCAGAGCCGGTCTGCTCAGCAACACACCGGGGCTGGTGACTATGCATATGGGTGACGGAGAGGGAAGACTGGATCCGGTATTCTATGTTCTGGATCATTCCGATGTTCCGGCCAAGAACCTGCTACCGACCCATATTTTACGTAATCCGGGCCTGATTGATGCCGGTGCGGATCTGGTACGCCGCGGCGGTTACATTGACTGCACCGCCGGTGCCGATGATGTAGAAGTAGAATCTGATGCCATGAAGCTTTACGAGCTCTTACACCGCGAAGGCGTGAAACTGGATCATGTCACCATATCCAGTGACGCATTCGGAAGCCAGCCACGCTTCAACGAGGAGGGCGAGTGCATCGGCCTGACATACGCATCTCCGAAGTATCTGCACCGCACCATTCAGATCCTGGTAAGAGAGGGTATGCCGCTGGAGGCTGCCTTACAGCTTCTGACCAGCACTCCGGCAGTGCTCCTTGGTCAGGAAGGAGTCAAGGGCTGTGTAGCAGAGGGCGCAGACGCAGATCTTCTGGTACTGGATGAAAATCTCGACATCAACAGCCTGTTTGCCCGTGGCCAGGTGGCTGTGTGGGAGCAGGAAGTGAAGATGAAAGGCAGATTTGAGCAGTAATGTTTTTATGATATGAATTGAAAGAAGCGAAGACCATCATGGTTGATAGGTTTTCGCTTCTTTTTAGTTACTGTTCAAGGGTATGCATAGTCCATTGTAAAAAGTGATGAAATTTATTTTTTTGTTTTGTGGATAACCAGTTCCAGTAGGAAAAATTATGTTTATAGTCTTTCCTGCTGTTTCTTTTTTGAAGAGTTATCCACCGGATTTTATTTTACACAGTACATTTTTTTATAGCCTTACCATATAGTCCTTATTTTTCAAGATACAAAATACCTGCTTGTCCACAGTCATATCGACGAAAGGACAATTCCTGGAAATTCGCTTTTTTCCCATGTTTCTGTTATACTTCTCTATAAGAAAGAGAGGGCTGCCTTATGGACATTGATTTAAAAGAAGAGATCAGAAAACAGGATGAGCTTCTTGCCGAATATCTCAGAGTGATTGAGATCCAGAAAGGACTAATCCAGGAACAGAAAAAAATGATCGAATATCTGGAAGATCATATCTCAAAGATCACAGATATCATAAGCGACATCTGACCCGAACACTTCTGGAGGAACATACATGCCGGATACTTATGATTACATTACACTTCTGTGCCGGCTGAAAGCAGCACAGACCAGAATTAAAGAGCTGGAATCTGGAGAAAGATATATCCATCTTCAGGAACTTCACCAAAAAGAATACATGGCTTATGAACGGAAGCTCCGGAGATTAACGCAGGATCTGGCAGCCGCCCATAGAGAAACGATCCGTGTCCGTAATTATTGGTTTCAGGTACTGGAAGATATGCAGAGGGAACTTGAACAGGCAAAAAGAAAGGCTGAGCAGGAACTGAAAAAAATGGAAAAGCGTGCACTGGATGCTGAAAAACAGCGGGATGATGCACTGGATAAAGCAAAAGAGATCCGTCTGCAGTATTATGAAACAGCTGCTGAACTGGAAGAAGAACGGGGGAAAAACCTGAAACTGCGTGCACAGATCAATCGTGACTATGAAAACTCCGCTATTCCTTCCTCTAAGTCGATCAAACGGAAAAAGATCGCAAACAGCAGGGAAAAAACAGGACGGAAACCGGGCGGTCAGCCGGGGCATCCCGGCCACCGCAGAAAAAAACAGGAACCCACACAGCCGGTTATCCTTCTTCCTGCACCGGAAAAAGTCCTGGAAGACAGTGATTTCAAAAAGACCGGCAGAACGATCATAAAACAGATGATGGGCATCCAGGTGCTCCTGAATGTGGTGGAATATCATGCAGATATTTACTACAACACAAAGACAGGTGAACGGGTGCATGCTGCATTTCCAGACGGGGTTGTGGATGAAGTGAATTATGACGGAAGTATCCGGGCATTCCTGTTCCTTCTGAACAATGACTGCTGTGTTTCTATTGACAAGAGCAGGAAATTCCTGTCAGATCTGACAGGCGGGAAACTGAATATCTCCAAGGGGATGATAAGCAAACTCAGCAGGGAGTTTGCTTTAAAAACTGTGCCTGAACGCAGGGCCACATATGCAGATATGCTGCTTTCTCCCGTCATGCATACAGACTGTACAAATGCGAAAGAAAACGGAAAAAGCTGTCATGTATACGTCTGTGCAGTACCGGATGGAAAAGTCCTGTACTTTGCCCGTGAGAAAAAAGGGCATGAAGGGATAAAAGGGACGGTCACTGAGGATTATCAGGGGATCCTTGTGCACGATCACGATGTTACTTTTTATAATTATGGAGCAGATCACCAGGAATGTCTTGCCCATGTGCTGCGATACCTGAAAGACAGCATAGAGAATGAGCCGGACCGTATCTGGAACAAAGAAATGCGTTCACTGCTACAGGAAATGATCCATTTCCGAAATGGAATCCAGCTGCCCCATAAGCCGGATCCAAAGACGATCTCCGGATTTGAAAAAAGATACCAGGCAGTACTGGAAACAGCCAGAAGAGAATACGGGGACATTCCGGCAAATGATTATTACAGAGACGGGTACAATCTATTCCTGAGAATGGAGAAATACATGCGGAACCATCTGCTGTTCCTGCATGATCTCCGGGTACCTGCCACGAATAACGAAGCCGAAAGGCTTTTGCGGAATTATAAGCGGAAACAGGCGCAGGCCGTGACATTCAGAAGTTTCGAAAGCATCGATTACCTCTGTCAATGCATGAGCATGCTTGTTTTGATGCGCCGGGAAGAACCGGCAAATATATTTGACAGAGTGTCCAGGATATTTGGATAAAGAAGACCGATGGCTCTAACTATTACCAGTTTACACCATCGGTCTTCTTAAGTCCAGCTAACCCTTGAACAGTAACGATAAGGTTAATAAGCCAGCAAATTTGTTTATGTTGGTATTGAATGAATTGAAGTAAATAGAGTATAATGTCCATGAGCAATGTCTCCTTTGGTAGTGTTGCTTGTGGTGATTGCATTATACCAAAAAAGAGGTCATTGCTCTTTTTATTGCGAACTCCCATAAAATCAAGGTTTAAACAATAAAAATCAGGTAGTAATTTGACACTACCAGTAAAAAAGAAAGGATAAAAAAATGAGAAAAAAGATTCTGAAAGTGTTTTTTGTGATATTGACAGGTATCACGGTGACCCTGACAGGATGTGAATTGTCAGGAAGCAACGAATCCGCGCAAACGGAAAGCGAAAGTGGTAAGGATGCTGTAAAGTTTATTCCAAATCTTACTACGGCTGTTACCAGGAAGCCAACGCCCACAGCTGTGGCAGCAAATCCAGGAGACAGTGTGCAGAATCAACAGTCTGGAAATAACGCAGAAGCGGAAATTTACCAAAGCCAGGGAGATCCCGCAGATCAGGAATCTGCACAGGAAGAAACTTATGATACCCAATATATCACTGGTAATATTCTGTATTCCGATGAAAATACGATAACAGTAGAAGTGGGCGAATCAGGAAATTATTATAATATGGTTTTTAATATAGAAAACGCCGTCCTGAATATAGCTAATGGGAGTGCTGTACGATCCGGACTGAATGTTGACCTGGAGTATTATAGTCAGAATAACGTTAATATAGTAATCATGCTTACGAGTGATGGGGAGGAATATTTACCTTCCAGTACATTAGAGGAAGCGCAGAAAATGGCCGACGAATATGTACCTGATGTGAGTGAATCGGAAAACGAAGATTTTGAAGATACCCCTCCCAGTGAATATTAGATTTTCTCGGAAAAGGCACTGCATATGCAGCGCCTCAGACTGTAGACAAACTTGGTGCTGGGTATAACACCCAACACCAAGTTTGTCTACAGTCTGGGGAATATTGTTTAAATACAATATTCCTTTTTTTATAGATATAAGAAACCTTTGATTCTGAACAAAAAATAAGTTTACATTTTTATGCCCAGATACTCTTTAAAAAATAAAAGGGTATATGATGCAGGAATATAAAGATTTGGTTATACAGGCGAAAAATGATTCAAAATATATGCAAAACTTACTTTGCATAATGGAACCTTTAGTAAAACCATATGCAAAAAAAACTTAAAAAAAGAAAAATACGAATGTGCATATATGGATAATGAAGGTGATTTACAAGAAAGCTATAGAGCGGATTATTCATCTGTGGAATTAGCATTTGATCTGAAAAATATAACCTTAAAAATGACTTCAAACCAAAGGGATATTTTAAAATACTTGATTTTAGGGTGGTCAGATAGTGAAATCGCATCTTTCTTACACTTTAGCCGTCAATATGTAAACAGAGAAAAGAAAAAATATATCAATTTCTGAAATGATTTTTTACATAAATAGTAAGTGCTGAATTATTGCTTGAATTTGTGACATAAACATATTTGCAGCAGTCAAAAGAAGAAGCAACATGTTTGAAAGAAAAATTAAGTCAAAAATGCCGCAGCCTTTGAAAATATTGGCTGCGGCATTTAAAATATATGATATGTTTGATGTAAAAAACATCAGGTTCTCAACCAGACATTTGGGTAAGTCAAGATGATGCTTCTGATATAAGATATGCAACATTAAAATCATCATATACTTGAGAATTTAAATGCATATCTTCATATAACTTGATATAGTCTTCGATTGTTTTGGTGTTATCCTCTGCATATATATGAGTGTTTCCATCGTTGTCCTCAACAAATAAGAGAGTAACATCTATTTTATCTTCTGTTAACCAGAAAGAGATATATTTTGAAAGAGTCCCATCAATTTCTGTGGCACCATCCAGAATTTGTTCATCTGATTCCAGCTCATTAATATGTTCCCAAAAAATTTGAGGAGAGAACGCAAGTAATTTTAAGTTTTTTTGAGAGTCTTCTGAGTACCATATATGTGCTTCTGTGTTGAGATAGTCGGTTATATTAATATCCGTATCTGCCGGTAACTCATAAGTTTCACCGGCGTCAGAAGTCAG
This sequence comes from Blautia sp. OM07-19, assembly GCF_003481595.1. Classification (NCBI taxonomy): domain Bacteria; kingdom Bacillati; phylum Bacillota; class Clostridia; order Lachnospirales; family Lachnospiraceae; genus Blautia; species Blautia sp. OM07-19. Next base: position 1,964 of record NZ_QULA01000057.1, on the reverse strand, counting down.
CGAAAAGGTTTTTGCATGATTAGAATAAGAAGTGACAATCCCCTTGACAAAATAGTAAGTTATATCTGAATCACTATCATAATAAGAGCCGGAACCATCTATATCATAAGATACATATTGCCCCTCAGGCTCCTTAGGGGCGGAAAGGGTGATTAGATCTGAGGGGGCTTTGCCAAAAGCTTGTCCGGATAGCAATATACTACCGAGTACGATACTGCCTGCGATACATAGAATTTTTACATTATTCATGGTTAAATGGCCTCCTTGTTTAGTTATTGAATATTATATCAATTAAAGTGTGAAAATTGTAATTTTGACTTATCGAAATATGTTTTAGATAATATGAAGTGACCCCACATTTGTAGCAACGTGGATTTACCTGTATACTAGAGTTTGCTAAGAACAATGGTAACAGGGATTACCGCAAACGTAGGGGAGAACGAAAAATGAGACTACCGGATAAAATAGCACCGTTTCTGGAATTATTGCACATATACAGAGAAACTGGGTCAGAAAACAGCGAAAGCATATAGGATCGATCTAAGCAGTATTTTGGTTTAGTTGCTTGTGGAGAGCAAGACAAAGAGAAGCTTGAGGAATATATTACGGAATTACATAAAAAATATAAACACAAACAGAACAGAGATTAAAAAATCGGATATTTCGTTGGCAATAGAAGAGCCAACGGAAAAAAATACTTTTATGAGAACCGATTTCCTTTCCGATGCATCTAATTAGTGTAAAAGTAAACATGAATAGTAATCCAGCTGGACAAAAGGAGAAGACAAAGTTATGACAAAAGATGTATTTATTAAGGAGGTTCGGGATGCAGAAGCCATGCTGTATCATATATCGAAGTCCATTCTGAAGAATGACTCTGATTGTGGGGATGCTGTGCAGGAAACAATTCTTAAGGCATATGAAAAACTTCCCACTTTAAAGAAAGAAAAATATTTCCGAACATGGATCACAAGGATATTGATCAATGAATGCAAAGGGATTCTTCGGAAAAGAAAAAATGTTATTCCATATGAAGAATATATGGACAATATGAAAATGACTGAGGAGGACAGATACAGTCATTTGTATATGGCGATTATGGAACTTCCGGAGGATCTGAGGGTTTTGGTAACATTGTATTATTTAGAAGGATTTTCATTGAAAGAGATCAGTGAGGCTCTGGATATTCCGGAAGGAACGATCAAAAGCAGACTTTCACGTGCAAGAGAGTTTTTGAAGGTGCAGTTATCCGAAGAAGAGAAAAGACCGGCAACTGGGAAAAACAGTAAGCAATTAAAGAGAATAACAGGAAAGGGGAAAATGTCATGTTAGAGAAGAAATGGAATAATATCGCACCGGAAGTACCACAGGATTTTCATAATAAATTTGAAGATACACTAAAACAGATTGAACAGGCGGATTCAGTTGATAAAAAATATAAAAGAAAAAAAATCAGTGGACGATTATTGATTGCAGCAGCAGTAATCTGTACTGGTATGGCTGTTACTGTGGCTGCAAAAGAGTTCTTTAAATGGAATGATTACCTGGTGAAAAGACTGGATCCATCGGAGGAACAGCAGGAGACACTGCAGGAATCAACTTATATTCAGAATATAGACCAGTCTGTAACACAAAATGGTGTGACGGTTACCCTGACAGATTCTGTTCAGGATCAGGGATTCCTGTATGTTTTTTTTGAAGTGAAAACAGAGGACAGTATTTCTATGACTGATCATACTTCTTTTGAGGAGATGACACATTTTAAGATCGATGGAAAAGAAGTATATGCAGTGGACGATAACAGATTTGGAAGTTTCAATACTGGGGTAGGACAGGATGTGTTACTGAAAACAGATCAAAATTCTGCACATCTTAAATATTTTAACGCCTGTATATCTTATGACGGTGATTATGATCTGAGTAATAAAACAGTAGAAATCACATTAAAGAATCTTACGGAGGAA
>NZ_QULA01000056.1:0-9768 GCF_003481595.1 Blautia sp. OM07-19 | reverse complement strand
TTTTTCTCAACCTTCTTTCTCGGAATTCCCTATATTTGAATTATACAAGAAGCTCCTATCTTCAATGAATCATCACAACATATAATATAAATACAGCTTTTCAACTTCAAATTTCATATAATCCCATAATAATCTGGATCTAAAATAAATTCTCCCTCTGTTTCATCAAGCCACTTTTTTGCCATATTTATAGCATCAACTAGACATTTTGCAAATTTTTCTACTGCCGCATCGTTTATATGCCAAGGAGATACTAAATATTTTTTATCAATCTTCACCATTGTGCCCGCATATAGTACTTTTCCCGAATCAGTCCCCATCTTTTTTAATAACAACCAGGAACTATCAGGATTATTGGGATTCAACTCTCTTCCTGCAACTACATTCAAATATGGAATAGGTTCTAAAACAGCGCTATACAATATATTTTTTGCCCTATCGGATATAAGATATTGATATCTTCTTACCCAGTCAATCAGTTCCAATACTAAAACTGCCCATTCGACTTGATATACATTTGATGTAGTAATTGCAGAAAAAATAGCTTCACTCTTTCTTTTCACTTCTTCTAAATCATTATTTGCAAAGAATCCCAATACTTTATGATTATCGGATAATATATCCACAATTTTCTCTTCTGTAAAATCCAAGACCTCTGTAACTTTTGCCAAAGCATCAGACATTGTAATTGTGTTAAACAAAACACAACTTATCTGTTTTAAAATTTCTAATATACAATAATCAATTCGTCCTTTCATATGATCACGTAAAGGGTTACTAATTAAACCTTTCGCTATCATCTCTTTCATCCCCACCGATAATGCCTTAGATACCTCTTCTTTTTCATTCTCATTATCAGAATTATAACAAAATATACGACGATGACTTAAATCAAATGGAACACATTTTATATCTCCATATTTCAAATTATAGAAGCAAATGATTCTATCCCACCCAAGAGTCCTAACCGCATATCCCAGTTCCAACAATACGTTAGGATTGGGACACTTGCGCCCTTTGTCGTTTCCATTAATAATAGATATATCGCAAATAAAAATATCGGTTTTTGCAATTTTATCAAAAATTGTTCCAGCTATATCTGGTGTTCCAACCGTTTTCTTTGTATCTCTATCAACAGCTATCGTCAAACCAGCTTCAAACCCTAATTTATCTTTTTTAATTGCCTTTTCTATGCAATTTTCAATAAATGATCTGTTATCTTTGTTGGGCAAATCTGATTGCCAAGAATAAAAAATGGTACACTTCATTTCCTCTCAGCTCCCCTTTCTACTTTTAACACAATAAATATATACTGCTTAACTCCGTATACATCTTGCCATCTTCAAACTTCACATCATCAAGCAATAATGCCTGAAATAACACTTCCCTGACACTCTCTAATTTTACCATAGAAAGCTCCGCTTCCGAAAGTCCCTCCATCTCTATATTTTCCAAAACCACCGCTTTTCTTGCTGACAGACAGTATGTATATAAAGCCATAATATATACCCTAAAACTGCATTATAATACAAACAAGGACAGAAGCCTGAAAAACAGGTTCTGTCCTCGATAACTAATGACATATCTTATATCAGTTTTTTCTGTTTACACAAAACTTGAAACGCTCTCATATGCGCCAAATGTAAATCCGTGCTCAGTTGAGCAAACCATGGACGATTGCCACAAAAGATTCCGATTTCAGCACTGAATTACAAAATATCCTTGATGAGCAATTTAATCCTGATCGTCCGAATGCAGTCTGGTGTTCGGATATTACCTACATCTGGACAATAGATGGATTTGTCTATCTGACCAGTGTTATGGATTTAATTTCTTTGCCACTGCATCAGACTTTCTTTTTTACGCCCTCATATAACGAAACGCTCAGAGGGTAAAATACAGTGGGCAAATGCAAAAAATTTTATTTTTTTGTTTTTGTCTCTCACATATGCAAAAGAAGAACGGTGTTTTTACAGGGTCTTGGAGAATAATTTTTTATTTTTGCGCAAAAAAACAGCTATAAGACTCCATTTTTGAAATCTTATAGCTTTGCTATTGATAATATTGAGTTACTATTAGTTTTAATAATTAGAATTATTTTCAACTTATAAATTTTTCCCAAGTTCATATGCTTTCTTCATTATATCCACATGTTCCTCAACTGTATTTGCTGCATCAATTCCACCGCCACTGACCATGCCTTTTAAGGAAGCCTTTTCAAAACAATCTACCCAGCCTTGCAACCCATTATAGGCTTTCTCAAATGCGCTTTCCTCATTCTCTGCCGCAGTTGCAATCATATAGATATCTCTGAATAAATAATCTGTCGAATATAAAGGATTCAATCTATCAAGAAGTGTTTTCATCTGACCGCACATCTCATAATAATAAATTGGGGTTGCATAGACAACAACCTCCGCATTCTTTACCTTTGCCATAATATCTGCAACATCATCCTTCAGTACACATATACCAGTCCTCTGACAGGATAGACAACCGATACAATATTTTATATCTTTTCCTTTCAAAGAAAGAAGTTCCACATCATGCCCTGCTTCTTTTGCTCCCTTTGCACACTCATTTGCAAGTATATCAGAATTGCTCCCTCCTCGAAGACTTGTCGATATGATCAATACTTTTTTTACCATAATTAACCAACTCCGTTTTCTTCAAAAAATTTCTGGATTTTATCAAATGGGATCATATCCAGATTATCGTAAAGATCTGTATGAACAGCCCCTGGAATTGTTAGCAGCTCTTTATTGGATGTGTACTTGCTGTCCTTAATCATATTTTCATAAGCATCTTTTCCAAAATAATAGCTGTGCGCTTTTTCTCCGTGAACAATGAGGACTGCACTTCTGATTTCATTGCTATACTTTAATATTGGCTGATTCATAAATGACATACATCCAATAGTAAGGTATCCTTTTTCAGCCATCGTCTGCGCATATAATCCGGAACACTGTTCTTTGACTGCACCAAATGGTCCACTTACAGCAATCGCTGGATATTTCCCAAATGCATTTTTCGGCTTATACAAATCTGCAGCAAGTGTGATTCCATAACGATTTACAAATGTCACTTTCTCATGATCTACTTTTTCACTTTTTGGAAAAGTTTTATCCCATTCAGATACTAGTTTTAATTCTTCTGTTTTCAACATAAATATAACCCCCATATGCAAATTGTCTTGTAAATATACTTTTTTCAACCTTCCTATTTTAGTTTTCTATATTCTTCATCACTTACCGGTTCAAGCCATTCATTGGAACTATTTTCGCCCGGAACTTCTATTGCCAGATGTGAAAACCATTCATCCGGTGCTGCGCCATGCCAGTGTTTCACTTCTGCCGGAATATTGATGCAGTCGCCTGGCTTCATTTCTACAGCTTCTTTACCTTCTACCTGATAATATCCTCTTCCGGCAACACATACCAGTATCTGTCCTCCCCCACTTTTTGCATGATGGATATGCCAGTTATTTCTGCATCCAGGTTCAAATGTTACATTGAAAATTCCAACCTGAGATGTAGAGATTGGTGCAAGAAAACTTCTGCCAGAAAAATACTGTGCAAAGCCATCGTTTGGTGCACCAATTGGAAATACCATCTCTTTTGCATGCGCCCGCATCGCTTCCTCTTCGTATGGCAAATCTCCTTCGCCTGTCTCCCACACTTCCTTTGCAAGATTGAAAACAGCCCATGCTTTTGGCCATCCTGCATAAAATGCGACATGTGTTATCACTGCAGCAATCTCTTTTTGTGTCACACCATGATTTTTTGCATTTTGAAGATGATATTTTAAAGAAGAATCCGTAATTCCGGAAGCCATCAGAGCAACCACTGTAATGATACTTCTTGTTTTTACGTCGATATTCTGGTTATTCCAGTTTTCACCGAAAAGCACATCATCGTTAAAATGTGCAAACTCTGGTGCAAATTCACCAAGTGCATTTCTTCCTGCTGTCTGTATTATTTTTCCCATATTATGTATCCCTCCATAGCACTGTTATTTATAAAGATTTTACCCAATCACTGATTTCCTGTTTAGTTCCACGATTTAACAAGCTGCCTTCTGTAATAACTGCATCTGGCGCGGACAGCTGTAATTCCTTTATAGTATTACCGAATCCGCTTCCACCGGATGTTGCAAAAAGCACGATCTTTTTACCGCCAAAATCATAAGTTTCCAAAAATGTATTGATGATTGTCGGAGCCACATACCACCAGATTGGAAATCCAAGAAGGATCTCATCATAAGAACTCATATCCATTTCTTTTTTTATAATCTCCGGTCTGTATTTCTTATCACTCATTTCCACACTGCTTCTGGATTTTTTATCCATCCAGTCAAGATCAGCCTTTGTATATGGAATCTTCGGCTCAATCTCAAATAAGTCTGCTTTTGCTTCCTCTGCAATCATATCTGCTACTTTTTTTGTTGTTCCACTTGCACTGAAAAATGCAACTAATTTTTTACACATAATACAAAACCTCTTTCCTTGCGTATTTTTCACAGAAAAAATAGATGTATAAGATTCACATTCATCTTACACATCTATTTTAAGCTCCATCGCCTCATTATGTCTAATGCTTATATTGAATTTTGTTTTATGCCCGAAAAGCATTTATTTCTTCTATTATTTTACGGACTGCCAGCGAATATGGGATGTTCCGTCTCCAGGCAATCACAGTGCTTGTCGTGATTTCAGGAGAAATTCTTCGCTGTACAAGAATATCCTCCCGCCAATACTTTGCAGCACCTTCGATCGATACCGGATACCCCAGTCCATTTGCCGCCATAACTCCGGCATTCGTTCCAAGATTACTTGTAAAAGCAATCTGCAGTTTCGAAAAGTCTTTCCCAAACCAATTGGCAAGTTCGCTTTGAACATTCGTTCTTTCTGGCAGAATCAATGGTTTTCCAATGAGATCTTCTTTTTTTATAAACTCTTTTTCTGCCAGCGGATCATCTGGGCGCATTCCAACACACCAGTGGTCACAATCCGAAATCCGAATATAATCCAGCCCTTCAGTGTCAACCGGTTCCATGAATAACGCAATATCTACAAGACCCTTATTCATCATCTCATACACCGTATCTGCTGTTGCAGTATGAAGTACAATCTGAACCAGTGGGTATTTTTCTTTATATGTTTTGCATATTTTCGCCAATGTTTCTACTGCCGCAAATTCACCACAGCCAATGGTTATGGTACCCTCCACAACATCTTCTTTCCTGTTCAGTTCCTCAAGCGTTCTTTCCTCAAGATTAAGAATCTCCAGGGCACGCCTTTTTAATAAAATTCCTTCATCAGTAAGCGATATTTTCTTTCCGTTTCGAATAAATAATGTTATTCCCAGGTCCTCTTCAAATGCTGCCATTTGTCTGGAAAGCGTTGGCTGGGTAATATGCAATTGTTCTGCTGCTTTTGTAAAGCTCTGTTCTTTTGCTACTGTCAAAAAATAGCGTAATAATCTTAATTCCATATCTTTATATTCCTACAAATTTTTCTTGTAACCATTCTATCATGTTGCGTCCCAAACATCATCTATATCATTAATGTGACATTTTACAGCCTTGGAACTTATTCCTGACGTCATTGTCATTTTTTCTGAGGGACATTCCGAGGGAGATCCCGAGGGACATTGTAATTCAAATTTAGCATCACAACTTTAAAAAATAATATGCACAGTTTTATCAGAAACAAGTTCTGCAAACAATTCGTTATTTACTAATTCCGTAACCAATACGATTGCATAATCATCCTGTTCTTTACTATATGTGATTTTCCGTACATCTTTTCTGTATTCATTAATATCATCTATATTGATTTTTCCTTCTCTTACAAGTTGGCATAATATAGCATCATTACTCTTGTAAGATATTGGCACAGGCGCTTTTGCCGCAAATACTTTTCTTAAATCAGTCTCTGCTTTTCTTTGAAAATCATATGTATCACCATCTTGAGAATATATAGTCAGTGTCTTTGTTTCAGGGTAATACCATGATATTATCTCAGACAAAATCGTAATTGATACCTCACCAGCATTTTTCTTTTTTATTCTACCAGTAGACAACATCTCTTCAGAAATTGGCTATTCATCATATAACCTTTGAATCCACTCTTCATATGCTTCCATATCAAGCGGATCCACTTTTTCAACATGACGACGCAAATAGCTTCTGATTCTTGCCAACTGGTGCGTTGATGCCAGGACTATCTGATAAAGATTTCCTTCTTCGTTATTTGTCAAATCCGAATATGATTCCTCTTTAATGCAGTATATCGGGTATCCCATTTCTATTAATCCTTGTACATAATTAGCTCTTCCCGGAGCATCATTTATTTCAGTTAACACCCATTCCGGAATCAGAATCAAATCATAATCTTTCAATATGTCCTCTGGTTGTATGCCTTTCATTTTCAGTCCCTGCATAAAAGAGATTGATGAAGTATCTAAAAGAGCGATATGCTTTTTATCATCTATGTTTTCAATTTTTTCTATATCTATCATTCGCTCCTCCTTGTTATCAGAGCTATTTCAGCCATAATATTCTTTAAATACTCCTCATTATCTTCATGATAACGAACCTCAGGATTTTCATCTCTTGTCCTCTTTATTTTTTCTTGTAAAGAAGACGTATTGACAACATAAGAAGGGCATACCAGACTGTCGTCCAATCCAAGCATTCTGAATCTGTTTGGTAAATCATCAAACTGAAGGTCAAATACTTCTTTGATTTTGCCACAAAGCTTTTCATTTTCACTTTGTATAGCATATTCATATAAAGATACCAACACTGCTTTATATGGTGCTTGAAATGTTGACATACAATGGAATATTTTTGAAACAAACTCTGCTTCCGGAAGTTCTGTAAAATACCTGTCAACACCATTTAACAGCATACATGCTGCAAAATACTCCGCTTTTCTCTCTTCTAGTGTATTATCAGTTTCAATAAAATGGTCAAATGATACTTTATCAAATATCAAATGATATATCTCATGCCACGCTGTAAAATATTGGTTTGCTCTGGGGAGTGCAGTATTTATAACAGGAATAATCTTTTCGTCCTTAACAAATATAGCACCACTCCAATATTTATCTTCTATAGGCATCTGAATCAAACCAAATCCCTGTAAAATTAGTAGTGCAAGTTGTGGAACTGATGCAACTTTCATTATAGATGGATTTGTCTGGAGTCTAATTGCCTGTGCTAGAACTTCCTCTTTAATCTCATGATTCTTTTTTATAACAAGCTCCAAGTTTTGGGCAGTAATTAATTCACTCATCTAATCCACATCTCCATTTCATTTCGATTGACACAAAACTGCTATTCGGTAAATTATAGGTACCTTTAATAATAAATCGCACACAAATCAATTACATCAAGAAGTAAATTATACTGCTTCTTTGCTGTTTCGTTCATTTCATGATCCATCAGTGCGTTCTGTGAATACACCGTTGCGGTAGAGAGCTTTGAGGGAGCTGAATGATACAACATCAAGTCTTCTACCGTCATATTGAGTAATTTCAGTATTTTCTGCAAATGGCGATCAAAAGAACTCTTGCTGTCTATACTACCATTCAGCAACTTATCAAGAGTTGGTCGTGAAATATCTGCCTTTGCCGCAAAGGATACTTTTGTATACCCCATATCTCTAATACAATCTTTTAACTTCGAAGCCACCAGACTTCTCTGTTCAAATAATTCATCAAACTTCATTGTGATGACCTCCTTTTCTCTTTTCTAGCCTAATTATATTCAAATAAAGAGTATTTATCAATAATATTGTAAAATATTTTTTTACATTTTAACACTATTTTTCTCTTCTATTTGTTTGCAAAAAAGCCATAAGATTTCTCTTTCCAAAATCTTACAGCTCATCTATCATATCGCGTCCCAAACATCATCTATATTTATATGTAATATCTGCACAAAAATCCCATGGGTTATTTTCGGGTTATTTTCTAACCGCCTATGCCTTCCAGACCGTGATTTTACTGGCTTTTTGGCGAAGCTTTCAAAAAGTGCCGTGGCAAACGAATAAAACTCTTATCATCACTATCCCCTCTCCTCTGAGCACTTATTTCTCCAGTGCTTTTCCTAACATCTCAAACTCTTTCATCGCCTCAATATCTTTCGCCAGTTCATCTTTGCCATTTGCGGAGTATGGTTTGTAAAACAGAACATCCCATGCCAGATAGTCTGCTATGCAGTCAAACTGGCTCTTGATCAGATCATACTGTTTATCCCCTGCCGGAGCACCGCCAATAACAATGATACCGACTTTTTTCTCTTTCATCTGCATGCCACGGCAATAGCATTTGTCGATAACCTGTTTGATCTGTGCTGTGATTCCCCACCAGTAAACCGGTGTTGCAAAAAGGATCATATCTGCTGCTGCGACCTTGTCGATGGTCGGGTTTGTGTCGTCTTTGTCCACACAGCCCTTATGACATTGACAGGCGCCGCAGCCTTTGCATGGTGCGATATTCAGTTTGTCCGGATTAATGACTTCAATCTCATTTCCTTCAGATGCCCCTTTGATAAAAGAATTAATTGCTGTTAAAGTATTTCCTTTTCTTGCGCTTCCGTTGATGATTGCGATCTTCATATTTTTTCCTCTTTTCTGATTTTATAAAATTCGTTCCGGCCTGAACTTCAGATAATCTGATGAAACGAGCCGATACATGATTCCGTTTGCTTCTCCTTTGAAGCTGTCATCGTATCTTTCCCTGCCATGGCAGTGAGAATAGATCACCTGCTCTGCACCGTATTTTTCTGCCATCTGCGCGTGAAGGGACTTTCCTGCTCTCCGATGGTTGTCGGGGGATAATGCAAAAACATGATAAACTTAGAATATCCGTCTGCTTTTGCTTTGTCAAACGATATCCTCAGCCGCTCCCCCTCCCGCTCCCTGATCTTCAGGAAATGTTCTATTGAATCTTTTCCCTCATAACAATATCCCTTGGTTCCGACCAGCGCATAATCTCCGTAATTGTAATAATTATTCTGAAGAAACTGAAGCCGGCCCTCAAATCTGTCATTTAATCTGGCAGTTTTCTTTGCGTCCCAGAACATGTCATGATTTCCACGGAGCAGGATCTTCCGCCCGGGAAGTTCCTCAATAAATTTAAGGTCCGTTTCGCACTCTTCAAGATTTCTCCCCCAGCTATGGTCTCCTGTGATCACGATCGTATCTGTATCCTTCACACATTTTGTGACATACTTCTGGATCTTCTTTTCATGATTCTTCCATATCGGATCAAAGACTTCCATCGGCTTATCCACCGAAAATGCCAGATGAAAATCCCCCATCGCCCACAATGCCATATCCTATTTCCACCCTTTCCATATATCCGGCTGATATCCAAGCGTTGACTGCTTTCCATTTCGAACTACAGGTGTTTTGATCACCTGCGGATTCTCTAGTATCTTTGCCAGCTTGTCCTCATCCGCAATATATTTGATCAATGCAAGCATGTCCTTGTCTTTACCTTCCCAGTTGATCATATTTTCCAAACCACCGTTTGCCTGTGCAACCGATGTAAATTCACCTTTACTCATACCCTTTTCTTTCATATCAACAAACTGATACTTAATGCCGCGCTCTTTGAAAAAACGTTCTGCTTTTCTTGTGTCGCTGCATTTTTTTGTTCCGAAGATCTGTATGTTCTTGACACTCCCCACAGCTAAAGCTTAACTTGACCCATATTTATACAAGATAATTTCGATAAGCAAGCAATGAATATAGTA
>NZ_QULA01000055.1:239-12444 GCF_003481595.1 Blautia sp. OM07-19 | reverse complement strand
TTTTCTCAACCTTCTTTCTCGGAATTCCCTATATTTGAATTATACAAGAAGCTCCTCTTACTACCTCTGCTATCTTTTTCGCTTTGTATGAATTACTCACGCTCCACTTGCGGCTCGTAAGTTTCCTGACTTTCTTCTTTACTTTATCCAATGACTTTTTCGGAACTTTCATCCTATATTTCTTTTCCTGAAATTGATAATAAAAAGCAAATCCCAGATATTTTGCTTTTGTCGTACTATCATTATACTTTTTTATTATAAAAAAATACATAAACAACATTCGCCAAAACATGCACAAAATGTTATACTTTTACATAATAGCCAACTATTTTTTAACAATATTTTGTAGAATCGTAAAATTGCACAATTCATATTGTTGTATTTTGTGCAATATGACAAGGAAGACATTACTTGTATACATTATCAGCATACTATCACAAATCCAGGGTTGATTTTATGGATAAAAAACATCCCCTGTTTATTGGAAGCTGCGGTACTTATCATCTATACACCGTAGAAAAGCTTCCTACCCACCGCCCGAAAGGCCGGCTTGATTATCAGCTTCTTTACATCGCATCCGGACGGGCACATTTTTATTTTGATGGAAAACCTACTGTTGTAGAAGCCGGCAATATGGTACTCTACCGTCCACGTGAGGAACAACGCTATTATTATGGAGCGGATCAGACCGAAGTTTACTGGGTTCACTTTACTGGAAATAATGTAAAGAACTTTCTGAGAAGATATGGGATTGCCGACGATACCCGCATTATTTATACCGGTATCTCCATTGAGTACAAAAATCTATTTATGTCTATGATCGAGGAACTGAATCTGCAGCGAATTGATTACGAGGAGATGCTGATAAATTATTTCACGATTCTCCTGATCAGCCTCCATAGAATAGCACTGCAAAAGCCACGTAAGAAGAACCTTCAGAACATGAACGATATGGAACAGGCTGCACAGTACTTTCGGATGCATTATAATAAACCTATAAGTATTGAGGACTATGCTGTTTCCCACAATATGAGTATCAGCTGGTTCATCCAGAACTTCCGTCAGTATGCCAATACTACACCTGCTCAATACGTGCAGTCTCTGAGGCTTACCAATGCAAAAATGCTTCTGGAAACGACCAATTATAATATCACAGAAATAGCCAACCTGGTCGGGTACGAGAATCCATTATATTTCAGCCGCTTTTTCCGAAAACAGTGTGGCATTTCCCCTTCACAGTTCCGCAAACAGCTGGTGCCGAATGCAGAAAGCTGTCCAAAATAAAACCAATCAAAAACGCTGGGAGCAATTCTCAGCGTTTTTGATTGGTTTTATTTAGTCTAAATTTTATATCTAATTTGCGATTATCCGCATAAACACTATACTTTCAATCACTTTGAAGTATAGAAAATTATTTAATTTACCACGAATTTACCACAATTGAATGAGCCTTGATATGACAATAAAATAGCACTAAAAAGACACCCTTTACACCTGAGTGGTGTCTTTTGTTAAAAAGCAGTCAATCCTAAGACTAACTGCTTTGTGTGTATGGATATAAAGTTGTCAAACTGGGATTGTATGTTGGAAATTATTCTACATCAATCACATCATCTTCACCTATTTCTATGAAAGTGGTGCTACTATCTGTTGAAACGTTTTTAGATACTGACATATTAAATATTATCAAGAGGATATTCAATAGCACAATTACTAGGAATATAACCCCAGCAATTTTCCAAATTTTTTTGCTACGCCTATTCTTAATTGCCATCTGTTCACTGATTTTTGCAAGTTGTTCTGCGATGACATCATTATCATCTTCATCAGGTATTGTTCCTCCAAGCAATACAAATTAACATTATAGTTGCATTACTCTTATATTGATGTAAAACTTAATATTCTATTGTTCCCAATATCACATAGAACCGAATTTACTACCACTATCTTATTTAAAAATGAAAATATCTTCTATCGGTGCATTGAGAACCCGTGAAATATCAATCGCCAGTTTTAGAGATGGATTGTATTGTGCTTTTTCCAACCTCATAATTGTTTCTCTACGAACCCCGACTTTTTCTGCCAGTTGTTCTTGTGTTAAACCTTGTGCTACACGATATACCTTTAAGTTGCACATGAAATCTTCTACCATGACTTATTCTCCTTTTTCGTAGCGGTATAATAAATAGTTGCTAAGAAAAATGACTAAAGCATAGATAAGTGAAACAGAAATGAGCATAAAAATTGCACACCATTCCACATTACGAGAAAACATTCCTATTGCCATAAGCCAAATGACTATAAAGAGAAGTTTAAATCCTACTTTATAGGCGTTTATTTCTGCTTTTCTTTTATTTTCTAAAAAAAGTTCATCTTCTAAAGTGTGAGAAAGTTTTCCTTCAAAGAAAAAGCCGAAAAAGCCAAAAAATATAAAGAATACAAAAGGATATATTTTCCCATATTCAAAATAAGTCCAAAAACCGCTAAAACCTAGAAATCCAAATATTCCACACAGTCCCCAATATGAAGATACTGTTCTTGAATAGTTTTTGTCTTTAAAATTTTTAGAAAAGGCGTTTTTAAAGAAGATAACTGTTACATATAAGACATAAATAGCTATCAAAGCACCGACTATCAACATTGGTATATCCTTTATGGAAAATACATAATTAGACATATCCATGTTTTTAACCCAGCGTGCGTCGTTAAATAATAAAGAGTAAATTATCCCTGCAATCAGTAATATTACACACCCTACTCCCATAAAGATAACTTGTTTCATTTGTTTTTTTGTCATAATCATCCCTCTTTTCAATGTGATGTTTTTGTATCTTTATAAGACAAATATATCACTTAATATAAATGGTGTCAACAAGAAAATGATACAAATACATCTCATATCGTTTTTATATAATTTACTACAAATCAGATTTTGTCCCTTTCTTCCTCTTGTCTGCCACAAACAGTAAAGGAAAAGCCCTGTCAAGAGCCTTGCCACCATTGGTGGTGCTTTGCACTCTTTACTGGGCTTTTTGTTTGCTGTATCTTCTACAAAGAGGAAAAGGGTTACTCGTCCTCATCATCAAAATCGTTATTTTTCAATACTTCCCGTAATAATTCCATATCTTCTTTTGAATTGGGGTTTATCATTTTTACGACTTGATAAGGTGTCCTATATTTATGTCCCTCTATGCTTTCACCGAACATATCCATGCTGTATAAATCATCATAGTGGTCTAACAGTTTTTGAAACTTCAAATGCTGGATAAATTCTTTGATTGGATAAAGGTCGGACGCTACAATGCTTTTTCCGTTGATGTAGTCGGTAATATATTCCCGTAACTTTTTCAACTCATATTCCAGCCATTCTTCTTCGCTGTCAAAGAAGTTGTCATAATGCCCATGTTTTAATTCTGCATTTAGTCGTTCTTCAATTCTTAAAAACTGGCAGACTTCCTTTTCGGCTTGATTAACATACTTCCATTCTCCCGACAGTAATTCATTTGGGGTTACACCCAGCACGTCCATTATCTTTTCTAATGTATCAAAGGTAGGATAATTTACACCCCGTTCAATCTTGGAAAGGCTCTGCATATTGATACCGATTTTGTCCGCAAGTTCCTGTTGTTTCATTCCTCTGTGCTTTCTTATGGTCTGTATATTTTCTCCTAAGAAACTGATTTTCTTTTCGTAATGCTCCATAACTCAGTATAAACACTCCTTTAATTGCTTTTATTGGTATTTATAAGCATATCATACTTAATATATATCAAAAAGTCAACAAAAACTTCTTGACAAGTAATTCTAATAGCGTTATTATCGTATCAGATAGAGTGATTAAGCACGCTAGGGTCAATCACACGCTTGAGTAAGCATAGAAAAGATGTATTTTCATTTTGATAGAATGAATAAACGTGGACTATCAGACAGAAAATAGTGGTTTCCAAAAGGGGCTGGCTGGACGGGGCACGTCCCCCAGACGTGTTTCGGACAGACAGTTCCTTTTGGAAAGGGAACGCCTTTAGGCGTTCATAAAGGGCGTATATGTAACACCGCCCTGCGCATACATGTCATAGTACCTAGGAACTGTGATAAATAAAGGAAAAAACACGATTTTTACCCCGCAAAAAAACGGGAAGTACGAAAGGAGAAATGCACTATAACTACACACAAAAATTTATCCGTTAAGATTGATTACATCAGTATTGTATTTGATACTGTAACCGCTGAAGATGTAATCATGCACATTTTAGGTTTACCGACTGATATTTTCAATGTCTATCCGGCAAGCATTAAATACAAAACCTATCAAGCACGCTGGCAGATTGGAGATATTTATGTATCGGGGAACGCAAGGAAAACAGAGGACAACCCACAAGGGTTAGGCTGTTATCTTGTTATGACTGGCAGAGGTTGTGATGATATTTTCCGTATTCTCGACAGTAGGAATTATACCTTTGGGGATATGTTCCGACGCTGTGAGCGAAGATACGGACTGGATAATTTCCATTTCACAAGACTTGATATTGCCATTGATGATAAGAACGAAAAGCCATTCTTTACCATAGAGCAGATAAAGAAGAAATGCGAAAAAGAGGAATTTATTTCTAATAGTGAGGGCTACCACTTTGACGAAAGCAAGTTTGATGATTTCGACACCGCAAAGACTGTTTATATCGGTGCTGGAAAATCGGGATTGTCCTATCGCTTTTATGATAAGGATAAGGAAGTCTGTTCAAAACATAATAAGACGCTTGAGGAAGTCGACAGTTGGAAACGGACAGAAATGCAACTGCGTGATGATAAGGCTCATGCTTTTGCCATGACATTCAAGGACAGACCGCTGGAACTTGGAGAACTGGCTTTCGGGCTATTGGCAAACAACCTACGCTTTGTCGTACCAAACAGAAACGAAAGTAATAAGAGCAGGTGGAAAACTTGTCGGTTTTGGGAACGCTTTTTAGGGGCTGTGGAAGTCTTAAAACTGCAAGTACCAAAACAGCAAAATTCCCTTGAAGAAACACAGCAATGGCTCACAGAGGGTGGCGTGATTTCCGCTGTCAAAAGTTTTTACTTCTTGGAAGAACATGACGCATTAGGTGGTCTGGAAAAAGTGGGAACTATGCTTGATAAGGCAAGATACCGCAATTCCCTTTCCAGTAAATTAACCGCTCATTTACAGAGGATAAACCGCACCGACCTTATTCCCTATATCCAGTATGACACGAAACATGGGAAAGGGGGTATCTGATGAATAACAACGATATTCCTGTATGGGAAAAATACACCCTTACCATTGAAGAAGCGTCAAGGTATTTCCGTATCGGAGAAAACAAGTTAAGACGATTGGCAGAGGAAAACAAGGACGCTGGCTGGTTCATTATGAATGGCAACCGCATACAGATTAAACGCCGACAATTTGAACAGGTCATTGACAAATTGAACGCAATCTAATGCAAATGAGCCTTGTATGTGTTATGATGAACACAAGTCATATCAAGGCTCTTTCCAACAAGGAAAGGAGCAGACACCATGAAAGAAAAAAGACGGGATAGCAAAGGACGTATCCTGCATACTGGCGAGAGCCAACGAACAGACGGAAAATACTTATATAAATATGTGGACGCATTTGGAAACACAAAATATGTGTATGCCTGGAGATTGACACCCACAGACCCGACACCAAAGGGAAAACGGGAAAAATCCTCACTTCGAGAACTGGAACAGCAGATAAGACGAGATATTGAGGACGGTATCGACAGCACAGGCAAGAAAATGACGCTTTGCCAACTTTATGCCAAACAGAACGCACAAAGGGCAAATGTGAAGAAAAGCACACAGAAACAACGGGAACAACTCATGCGGTTATTGAAAGAGGACAAGTTAGGTGCTAGGAGTATTGATACAATCAAGCCCTCTGACGCTAAAGAATGGGCGTTACGCATGAAAGACAAAGGCTTTTCCTACAATACCATTAACAACCATAAACGCTCGTTAAAAGCGTCATTCTATATCGCCATACAAGACGATTGCGTAAGGAAAAATCCCTTTGATTTCAAGTTAAGTGAAGTCCTAGAAAATGATACCAAAGAGAAAGTCGCATTGACAGAGGAACAGGAACAAGCCTTACTCTCATTTATCAAGACAGACAATGTGTATCACAACCATTATGATGATGTGCTGATACTGTTAAAGACTGGACTTCGTATCTCGGAACTGTGCGGACTGACAGTAGCTGATATTGATTTCAAGAATGAAGTTGTAATTATCGACCACCAGTTACTAAAGAGCAAGGAACAGGGCTATTATATTGAAACGCCTAAGACGAAAAGCGGAATAAGACAAGTGCCATTAAGTAGAGAAACAATACAGGCATTTCAACGAGTTATGAAGAAACGCCCAAAGGCAGAACCATTTGTGATAGACGGACAGAGCAATTTCTTATTTGTCAATCATAAAGGCAAGCCCAAAGTTGCGATTGATTACAACGCCTTATTTGTCCGTATGGTAAAGAAATATAACAAGCACCACAAGGACAATCCCTTGCCACATATCACACCGCATACGCTACGCCATACATTCTGCACAAAACTGGCAAGCAAGAACATGAACCCAAAAGATTTACAGTATATCATGGGACATTCAAACATTAGTATCACAATGAACTGGTACGCTCATGCGTCCATAGATACCGCAAAATCAGAGGTTCAGCGTCTAATCGCATAGAAGTATTTACCACGATTTTAACCACGATTGACAGGGAAAATATAAGAAGATAGACCTAGATATGCGAGGTTTACCACAAAAGCAAAATGCCCGTAGAGCCGATAAAATAAGGCTTTGCGGACATTTAGGAAGATATAAAAAGATAGTCAAAAAGACATATATAATTTTTCTAAATAAAACTCCCTCTATTTGTATTTTTTAGAAAAGATTTGCACGTCTAACTCATCACTGAAATAACGAGAATGCGACGCACAATTATTCAAGTCGTTGAGTCACTCTTGAAAGTAAAACCGTATTACACTTGTAAAAAAGGTCTGCCGCTTCTGCACTCAGATTTTTTAGCAAGTGTAATATTCTACATATTCCTGAACTCTCCTTATGGAGTAACATATCACTGATATGGACAAACAGATACCTTTCGACGATCAATCAGTCTATTAATTGTTTTAGTAGCAACATCAAATTGAATCAATTTCTTTATATAACTTTATTAATTGCCTAAGCAAATTTTCATATTCTTTTATTGTCTCATCCGAGTCAGACTCTTTTACTATATCCTTGTCATTTCGTAGATTAGAAATTTCAAATGGGTATTGGTTCAATAATTTGATTGTTTCTTTGCAATTTGGGATTAATTGATTTCTTTTATTATATGGAATCGCATTTATGCGCTCTCTCAAATTATGCCGCAGATTGTATGCAAGCCAGTCTGCCGTATCAAAAAAAGCACGATATTCATGTCCATATGCTTTCTCAAGATTTCCTTTGATATAAGAATAGTAATCGTATCCTTCCGGCACTTTTTTAGTTGTGCTAGCAAAAATCCTTACAATATGATCATATGCATCCCGGTGCTCTTTTAATGGCTGAATCAATGCATCCCCATTTTCTGATATTTCTTCGGCTGTAAGTAGATAAATTTTGGTTTTTTGATGTAATTGATATATCTTTTTCCACAACAGTCCAATCTCATCGTTTTGCATTAGATTAAAAACATTTTGTTCAGCCATTTAAAATACCCCGCTATTGAATTAATGAATTTTTAACTTTGACTCCTTTTCCCTCATTACCAGAAACGATTTTTCATCTAGAATACGGTCACCAAAAATCCGCCAGGATCCACGTCGCTTTATTCGGTACGCTTTAATAGTGGAGATTTGTCCGTTTTCACAGTCTCTTGAAAAATTTTTCCTATATTTAAAAGTTTCTACTATCCCCCATAGAGTTCCTGCAACTATAAAAAAAAGAAGTACTGCTACAGCTTCAATCATAATTATTCTCCTTATCATCCCAGTTGCATGCATCGTCACAATCGGACTGCATCCCAAGGTCTTTTGGTTCAATCACATTTCTTACACTACTACCTGCACTATATTTTTCTCTTCTGTAAATTATGCTAAGATGAACAAATATTTCTCTGTAAAGTAACAAAAGAATAAATCCAACAAATATACAGGATAGTAATATAACTCCTTTCCTAGATGCCACAGATTGCAATTGTGGATTTCCAAGGAAGCAAACTGCTGAAATCAAATCAATCAATGCAAGCAAAAACGTAATTCCCTGCAATAAATTCACTTGAAATACCTGTTTTTTCTTTGCAATCGAACACCCAGCATCATACATATTGTTAATTGCCTGCAATAATATCGTAATATAAAATGGTTTTATATCTGTCATGCTAAATCCACACACTAGTTCTATAAAAATGGTAGCCGTAAAAACCATAGTTTTTATCAGACATTCTAAATAGCTGTCCGTTGTAAGTTTTTCAATCACTCCATACCCTTCCTTCGTAATCAAAAAAAAGCAGAGCCATCCCTCCAAAAGGAACGAACTCTGCTAATATTACAATCCTCGGCAGGATATTATGCCAAAGCCCCTACTTTCTTCGGATTTCTTATGTTTAATTTCTAAAAAACATTTGTATAATCATAACATTATACACCTTGAAAAGCAAGCATCTTTTTAAATTTTCAAAAATCAGATGGTATCAATCAGATCACTTCCACTAGTAATCTGACTCCAGTGATTTTCACGTTTGTCCGCATTTTTCTCAAAGTATGGAAGTCGCGTTTCTTCCAGTTTCTCCAGACATGGGATGCTTCCATCCAGATACTTTTTGATTCTCCGGATGGTACTGTTAAGTCTGGTAATCACAGATCCAAGTTTCACATCCATCAGTTCATAACCAAAGGGCTTTGCTTCTGACATCCACAGGTCTTCTCTGAAAATTTTCATTTTTTCTAAATTATCTACGATTTCCGGAATTTCTTTTTCACAGATTTCTTTTAAAGCCGGTTTCTGGTTCTTATCTAAAATATTTTTATATGGACACCAAGATCTGCCTTATCGGTCAGCACTGCTGCCAGCTTTTCATAATAGGCAAATAGAGTAACATATTCCGGGGAATTCTCCTGGCAGATTTCCATCATCTTCTTTAATTTCTCATAGTAGGCACCTGTGCCAACGCCGCTCTCCACCACCTCCCGATCAAAAGTACCAGCCATTGGATCCTGGTACAAAAGATATTTAGATGGATTCTGCGCTTCCTGATTTGCCTTTCCATTTAAGAACAATGAGTCGAAAGCATCCAAAACCGTAAAATCTTTCAGATTTCCACCCACATACTCCTTAAACTCTTCCTCCAATAATCCGAAAGTTTCTATACAAACAAATAGAGTTTTATCATAAAAGCCCCAAATACCATTGTCAACGAATTTTTCGTATATTTATATTTTTACCGTCTCATAACCAACTCTCTCACTTCGAACATGTAGCAAAAAATCTATCATACCAGATAAGGAATGTCAAAACTGTCCAGATTTTACGGCTGTTATCTGCCTTTTTCTCTTTGTGCTCTTTCAGAAGTAAAAGAAGCTTATCTGTATGAAAAAACTCTTCTGCTTCTTTCGAGGTAAATAACTCCTTTACCATCTGATACCAGTCATCCTGCCGCAGCCACACACGGATTGGAATTGGAAAACCAAGTTTCTTACGTTCATCGGTTTCCTGTGGTATGAATTGAGAAACAGCTTTACGGAAAATATATTTGGTTGTACCCGCTGCAATCTTGGCTTCTTTTGGAAGCTTTGCTGCAAAGTCAAAAACTTCTTTATCCAGAAATGGTACTCTGACTTCCAATGAATGTGCCATGCTCATTTTATCTGCTTTCTGCAAAATATCGCCAGGAAGCCAGTAGCTCAGATCTACAGACTGCATTTTTTCCATGTCTTGAAGTGATCCTCTGTTTTCTGACTCAAGTTCTTCAAAAAATGGTCTTAAATATTCCTGTGTGGAAGGTCCTGTTACTTTATTTTTCAAAATCTGCGTTTTCTCTTTTTCACGGTAAATATATGCATTTCCGATGAAACGTTCTTCCACTTTCATTCCTGCACGGATAAGGAAATCCCGTCCCTTCACATCCGGCAGCTTTGCAGCCAGTTTTCCAATTACACGTCTGACACCAAATGGAATCCAGGCAATTTTTTTCAATGATTCCGGTTCTCTGTAAATATTATATCCACCGAAAAGCTCGTCTGCTCCTTCTCCGGAAAGAACAACCTTGACATGACCTGCAGCCTCTTTTGAGAGAAAATAGAGTGCAACGGCGGAAGCATCCCCAAGGGGCTCATCCATATGATACATAACATCTGGAAGGGCATCCCAGAATTCCTGCTTGGATATGATTTTCACATGGTGTTTCAAACCTGCTTTTTCTGCCACTTTGGCAGCTTTGTTTACTTCACTATATCGGTCTCCCTCATCGAATCCCACTGTAAATGCCTGATCTGCGCCAGAGGAAGAAGCCAGATAACCGGAATCCACTCCCCCGGATAAAAACGCGCCGACTTCCACATCACTTAACATATGGTGCTCCACTGAATCTTTTAAATTCTCTGCAAGCTGATTCCGCAGCTGCTCCATATTCGTCTTACGGTCCCATTGGACTGGTGCAAGCTTTGTTTTGAAATAAGTCTTTATCTCATAGTTTCCGTTTTTATATAAAAGCATATGACCTGGCATAAGCTTATAAATCCCCCTGAAAAAAGTTTCTTCCAGAGGGGAATATTGAAATGACAAATACTGCTCCAGTGCCTTCTGATTTACTTTCCTTTCATAGCCTGGAAATGCAAGGATACTCTTAATTTCAGAAGCAAATACAAAGTGTCCATCTATTTCGGCATAGTACACAGGCTTAATTCCGAAGAAATCCCTTGCAAGCATCAAACTCTGCTCCTGTTCATTCCATACAGCAAACCCAAACATTCCCCTGAGCTTATTCAGTGCCTTCTCCCCATACAGCTGAATAGTATTTATCAGAACCTCCGTGTCAGAATGGGTACAGAAAGAAATGCCGAAAGCCTCAAGTTCTGCCCGCAGTTCCTTATAATCATAGATTTCTCCATTAAAAACAATATGAAGGTTTCCGTCCGCACTTTCCATAGGCTGCTGCCCATCTTCTAAATCAATAATACTAAGTCTTCGAAAGCCCAGCGTAATCTTCTCCCTGCAAAAAGAGCCCTCACTATCCGGGCCCCTATGCTCAATGGCTTTCATCATCCTTTCAATTACTGTCTTCTGATCCTGTCTGTAACCTGTAAATCCACAGATTCCGCACATTTTATCCTCCGTATCTATTTGATGTAGTTTATACGCTGCAGCAACTTTTTTATCACAAGTGAATCCCACATGGTCACATCGTAATCATAGTGGTCTGTGAGTCTGCGCCTCAGCTTGTGTTCTCCCTTTTTTTTCTACTTTTGTAGAAATCATCTCTAATTCTACATCTGCAGAATTAGAAAGTCAATCCCATTTTCTACAATTGTAGAATCTATGTCATATATTTGATTACCCGTCATGACATACCCCAATGACTCAGATCTTACAGATTTTCAAACGGTGTGAATGCCTCACTACTGATAAAATGAAAAGCCGGAAAAACGGTCTTTTGTTACAGAACCATTTTTCCGACTGTATGATTACCTATATTTAGTCAACTACCCATCACCTAAAGGTAATGGGCTTGGCAGACTTAGCCAAAAAGAACCGATATCAGTCCTGCAAAGACCTTGTATCGGTTCTTTTTGTATTTTCTCATTCTCTAATTATGGGAGGATTTTTCTGTATCACCGAAAAAACTTTTATTCCCGCACTTCAAGCCACTGGTCAATGTTCCCAAAATGTACCGCCTGCAGGTTATCTACATCAACCAGTTGCGGAAAGCTGTTTCTGATGATCAGGACACCATTTTCCTTATCCTGTTTTTCTCCACCGCCAGCGATGCCTCCCATGGTCCTATCAAGTGTTAAAACCGTTCCATCTTTATAACGCACCTGGTCAATACTAGTTCTGGCATAAAGATCCATGCCATAGTCCGTACCTGCGTACTCAAATTTGTTTTTTTCATCTTCATACACCTTCATAGCTTCATCATAATCAAGATATAATGACCATAAAAGGGGCGTTACTTCCATTT
>NZ_QULA01000055.1:0-229 GCF_003481595.1 Blautia sp. OM07-19 | reverse complement strand
AAGATATAATGACCATAAAAGGGGCGTTACTTCCATTTTTTTCACTGTGATTTCATAACCTCCAAAATCACATTTCCGGTTCACTTCCAGAGTTGTCGGAGGCTTTACTGCACCCAGAGTCCATTTAAAATCCCATGTTCCATCTGTAATAACAGTCGTATCATAATCTCCTTCCTCCGTAAGATTCTTTAATGTGATTTCTACTGTTTTATTACTCAGATCATAATCA
>NZ_QULA01000054.1:0-12729 GCF_003481595.1 Blautia sp. OM07-19 | reverse complement strand
GGCTTGGTAATGTAATCATCAGCGCCCCTCTCCAGTCCGTCTACGATGTCCAGATCGGTATCATTGGCAGTCAGCAGAATAACAGGAACTCCGGGCATGTTTTCCTTGACCTCCCGGAGCAGCTCAAGCCCACTGCCATCCGGCAGATTGATATCCAACAGGATCAGGGATACACCGCCGCAAAGCAGCTGTTCCTTCGCCGTTTTCAGGTCTTGGCAGGAAATGATCTTCCGATCATCTACTTTCAGTGCTTTGCATAAACCTTGATTCAAACCAATATCATCTTCAACAATCAATAATTGCTCCATATATCTCACTCCCTCGTTACTCAAAGGTATTCGGCAAAGTTAATAACAAGACACAAAAATAACCGCCCCAGCCTCGCAAACTGAACGGTTATTTTCAATCAATTAAGTATGTGGACTAACCGTCTATCGGCAGCACACTTTTTCTATAATCATATTAGCACGCATATGTGACAATGTCAAAAAATTTCTT
Source organism: Blautia sp. OM07-19 (assembly GCF_003481595.1). Taxonomy (NCBI): domain Bacteria; kingdom Bacillati; phylum Bacillota; class Clostridia; order Lachnospirales; family Lachnospiraceae; genus Blautia; species Blautia sp. OM07-19. The sequence continues at coordinate 12,231 of NZ_QULA01000054.1, read as the reverse complement.
CATTCTCTTGGTTATTAATCTCCTTGATCAGCTGTACTGCCTTCTCTGTATCATCGGTTTTCACGAATATATCCACGCCATATATTCCAAATCCGGGTGCCCCATGCATTGCAACATTCGCACCTGCTTCCTGGGAAAAAGCTTCTATTTCACTTTGCTTTAACATTTCTACGAGCTGTTCTGTCTCTACTATATTCTGTGCATTATAAATCTTTGTCCATTCTGTCTTAGATTGGGAAGTTTCTTTTCTCTCCTTTTTTCTTTTCTACTTATTACATACGTTTTCTGTACGTGAAACGCAAAATAATAAGTAGAAAATCATAAAAAGACCTTCTATACTATTATAGGTAAGTTCTCGCCATCATCCCTTGCCTTTTTCTCGATGTTCCTTTAGTTTAAGAAACGATTCGTCACTGATACAGTGTTCAATACGGCAGGCCTCCGTTTCCGCTATATTAGGTCTTACTCCCGCAGATATAAGCTGCTCCTTAAAAAATTTATGTCGTTCATAAATTTTTTCCGCAACCTTTCGCCCTTCCTCTGTTAAAGAAATGAAGTGCTTATCGTCCTTTGTAAGAAAACCGCCATCACATAAGACATTAACTGCATGGCATACGCTTGGCTTTGATACTCCCATGTGTCGAGCGATGTCTACCGAGCGGACGCTTCCAAATTTTTTATAGAGAACCAAAATTGCTTCTAAATAATCTTCTCCAGATGCATAAAGGTTCATAAGTCCTCCTTTACTGAGCCAGCTTCCAGCCGATGGCCTCCTGTCTGGCCGATACAAAATCGGCATACAGGCCCTTTTGCTGGATCAGCTCCGCATGAGTGCCGCGCTGGACGATATGAGCGTTGTCCAGTACAAGGATCTGATCGGCGTTGCGGACGGTTTTCAGACGGTGGGCAATCATGATGATGGTCTTGTCATGGGTCAATGCCTCGATAGCCCGCTGCAATTCATCCTCATTCTCCGGGTCAACGCTGCTTGTTGCCTCGTCCAAAATGATGATAGGTGCGTCCTTCAGCATGGCGCGGGCGATGGAAATCCGCTGTTTCTCGCCGCCGGACAAAGTACCGCCTCCCTCGCCAATCACGGTGTCATAGCCATCCGGCAGGGCAGAAATAAAGTTATGGCAGCAAGCCTTTTTCGCCGCTTCAACCACTTGTTCATGGGTAGCATCCGGGCAGCCAAACTTGATATTGTTCTCAATCGTATCTGCAAATAGGTACACGCTCTGGAACACCATCGAGATATTCTTCATCAGGCTGTCCAGCTTGAAATCTCGTACATCCGTACCGCCTATGGTAATCTTCCCGGCATTCACATCCCAAAAACGGGCAATCAGGTTGCACATCGTTGTCTTTCCTGCCCCGGAAGGGCCGACAATGGCCGTAGTCGTTTTTTCTGTAATGGTAAAGCTGACCTGATCTAATATCTTACGGTCTGCGTAGGAAAAATCCACCTTGTTAAACACGATCTCGCTGGACTTCGGCGTAATATCAGCGCCTTTCTCGTCCATTACCGGCGTGTCATCAATGGAGTTTGCCGTATCCATCGAGGCCGCCAGCATTTGCAGCAAAGAGGCCATATTCCCGGCGTTCTCCAAATCGTTGAACACCATGAAAGAAGCAATCACCAAAATCAGACCGTAGGCCAGCGGCAGGGAGCCGTCCAGCCAGAACCAGACCGAGGCCAAAAGTAACAGGACGCTGAACACTCGGACAACAGCCTGTTTGATAGCGTCATAGGGAACACTGGCCTTTGTCAATTTCAGGTTATCCCGGCAGCTCGCCTTAATTGCACTGCCGATAGACTGCGTGCTGTCCCGTTCCAGTCCAAATGCTTTAACAATCCCCATCCCCTGAATGTACTCCAACACAGACTCCACAAGGGACTCCTGTGTGTGCTGGCGTACACCGCTGAGCGCGGCTGATTTGCGAAGCGCCAGTTCCGCCGCCGCAAGGTAAATCAGGACACCGGCAGTGGCCACAAGACCGATCCGCCAGTCAAATACCAACAGGACGATGACGAGGGCAACCGAGTTGAAAAAACCGCCCAGCACTGACACCAGGACACGGGCTGCTGAGTTCTCTACATCACCCAAAGTTGTTGTGACAATGGCGGTAATATTCCCAATACTATTCATGTTGAAGTAGCCCATCGGGATGTAGCGCAGCCGATCTCCGATGTGGATACGCTTTTCCGCCACCATGCAATAGCCGGTTTCCGTCTGCTCCATCGTGGAAAAATAGGTCGTGATGATACGCCCAATGAGGGAAACGGCCATAATTCCCAGCGAAATGCAGATAAACTTTCCGTCCCGGTTGTCAGATACTAACGCGCCGATCACTACAAAGAGGGCGGCAAACTGCATGGCTGAAAACAGCCCGGACAGGAATGAGAATAACAGGGATTTTTTTAGAAGCCCCTTTTTGCTGCCTGCAAAAGCAAAGATTTTTTTCAATGTTCCATACATCTGACACCCCCCTTACATCTGGTCTTTCGCGCCGATGTGCGCCTGCCACATATCCCGGTAGAGGGGGCAGGTTTCCAGCAGCTTCTCATGCGTACCCTGTGCGTGGATGGTTCCATCCTTCACCACAACGATGTTATCTGCGCCAACAATGGTAGACAGCCGGTGTGCGATCACAATCAGGGTCTTGCCGACAGTTAAAGTGGAAATGGCTTTCTGCACCAGCGCCTCATTCTCTGGGTCGATATAGGCAGTTGCCTCGTCCAAAATGACAACCGGCGCATTTTTCAGCATGGCGCGGGCGATGGCAATCCGCTGGCGTTCACCGCCGGAAAGATGGGAACCGGCGCTGCCGACAACCGTATCATAGCCATTATCCAGCTTGCGGATAAAGGCGTCGCAGCCGCTTTGTTTGGCTGCCTGCTCCACCTCTGCATCCGTGGCACTGGGTCTTCCCATGCGGATATTCTCCCGGATACTGCGGTTAAACAGGTAGTTGTCCTGAGATACATTGGAAATCTGGTCTGCAATTTCAGACAGCGGCATATCCTTCAGCTCATGGCCGCCGAGGGTAATGCTGCCGGATGTAACATCCCAATACCCGGCAATCAGCTTCGCCACCGTAGACTTGCCGGAGCCGGACGGCCCTACAAGGGCGGTCATGGTTCCGGGGTGGATGGCGAGATTCACATCATGCAAAACCTCTGTTGTCCCGTCATAGGAAAACGACACAGACCTAAGAGAAATGCCGGTATCTTCCAGCTTGATCGGCGTTTCTTTATGGTTCAGTTCTTCGGCGTTCAGAAGCTGGCTGATTTCTTCCACATTTGTCCCCAGTACAGCCAAATCGTCCGTAAAGGTAAAGGCCGCAATAATCGGCCCAACAAGGCCCAGCGAGAAAATCACAATGGACAGGAAGGTGGAAAGCTCCAGACTGCCGGAGAGCCAGAACGCGAAGCCACAGGGCAGCACGCAGATTAGCACTGAGGGCAGGATGGCGTTGTAGGCACTCATGATTTTCTGGTTTTCACGCATCCAGTCCACATAATAGTTGGCGTTATAATTCACCGCGTCAGAATATTTTTTGTAGGAACCGGCGGACTGGCTGAACGCTTTTACCACCTCAATCCCGCCGATGTATTCTACAATGGCGTTTGCCATCTGCTTTCCCGCTTTAACCGCGCCCTCCCATTTGACGGGATAATTCTTCATACCGGCGGACATGACAGCAAGGCCCACCACCAGCGTAACAAGGGACAGGAGCGCCATGCGCCAGTCCATAACGAACAGATATACGACAATCACCAAAGGCACCAGCACATTTGCGGTCATTTCCGGGATCAGGTGCGCAAAGGTCGATTCCATGCCTTCAACCCGGTCAACAATCGTCGTTTTATACTGGCCGGACGGAGTATCTAAAATCATCCCCATCGGGACGCGAGCCAGCTTTGCGGTGATATTCTCCCGCAGATCGCGTAGCGTGTAATAGGTCGCTGTGTGGGAAATCGTTGTAGAAAGACAGGAAAACAGCACCTTTCCAAAGTAGCCGCACAGTGCAATAATACCAGCAGTCACATAGCGGGAAAAATTCTGTTCCCCAGACAACATCATTGTGACAATATGCGCCACGCAGAAATAGGGCACCATCTGGCAGGCCACGCCTAATACCGCAAGGATAACACTGCCAATGAATTTCCCGTGATATAGCTTGCCCCATCCCCATAAGACGCCTATGGGCGACTCTTTCTTTTCCTCCTTCATTCTGTGGACACCTCCTTCTTCATATCACTCAGGAAAAACTTTAGCAGGCGTTCTCGGCCATCGCTGTCCTCTATGGAATAACTTTCCTGAATTTGCCCGTTTTCTAAGTGAAGGACATAATTGCAGCAGCGTAGAATAAATTCCGGGTCATGCGTTACCACAAGCGCAGTTCTTCCAGTATTCGCCACCTGATTAACAACATTGGCAACCTGCCTCATGTGAAACAGGTCAAGACCGCTGGTCGGTTCATCAAATAAAATCAGAGGCCGCTCCGAAGCAATCGCAGAGGCAACCGCCACGCGCTGCTTTTGGCCGCCGGACAGTCCCATCGGGTGGCAGTCCTCATAAGGCAGCAGGTCCATCTCCTGCAAGATTTCTCTTGCCCTCTGCTTATCCTCAGTTCCCATACTGAGCAGAATTTCATCCAGAACACTTTCAGTAAAGAGTTGGTGGTTCACATCCTGCATGACCATATAGCAGAGTTTCAATCGTTCTTTTCTGGAATAAGTCTTGCTCTGATCCTGCACTGTTCCCTTGAAGTGCTTTTCCAATCCGCATAGACACCGGGCAAATGTGGATTTTCCAGCACCATTATGTCCGATGATGGCCGTGGCGCTGCCGGATGGGAAAGAGGTTTCCGTTATATGCAAGGTTTCCGGCTCATGCTTATAGGCGAAGGACACATTCTTTATCGTCCAAACCGCCTCATTCATTCTCTGCGGCGTGCCTTCAACTTCTGAAAGCCCCGCAAGATCAAGAGGGCGCAATCCCATATCATCGCGCTGTCTTGCCGACAGGCCGCAAAATTCCTCTGCTGTATAATCACCTTCGATTTCTCCATCTTTCAGGTACAGGACACGGTCAAAGAGGCCGGACAGATAATACAGCCGATGTTCAGAGATGATGATGGTCTTTCCCTGCGATTTCAAAGTAAAGAGTAGCTGTCGGAAATCAGCGATAGCGTATGCGTCAAGGTTGGATGATGGCTCATCAAGCACATAAATATCCGGGTCAATCGCTGCTGCCGATCCGCAGGCGATTTTTTGCTTTTCACCGCCGGACAAAGAAAAAATACTTCTATCAAGCAGCGGCTCCAACTTTAGCTGTGCAGCTACACGCTTTACACGGTCACGCACAAGATCTTCCGCTATGCCGTGATTTTCTGGGCCGAAAGCCAGTTCGCTGGTCGTGTCCACATTGAAAAACTGAGAACGCGGATTTTGAAATACAGAACCGACTTTCAGAGAAATATCAAACAGTGACAGGTCACGGGTATCCTTTCCATCCAGATAGACGGAGCCGGTATAAGTCCCCTCATGATAATGGGGGATCAAGCCGTTAAACAACCGGGTCATGGTTGTTTTCCCACAGCCGGAAGTCCCGCAGAGCAGGACAAAAGAACCGTCCTCAATAGTGCAGGAAATATGTTTCAAAGCGCCACCGGCCTGCCTCTCACTTTCGGGAAGGGTACTGGCAGGATAAGAAAAGGACACATCTTGACATTCAATCATTTCCTTCACCCCCTTGCGGCAAGCACATAGATTTGCGCTGCAAATGCTCCAAGACAGATCAGCAGGAAAATAACATCCTGCACATGAAAACCCAGCTTACAGATATTCGTCCGTTTTACCGGGCCTCCCAATCCCCGCGTAAGGGCTGCCTGGGACAGTTCCTCTCCGATTTTGACGGAGCAGATCATCATGGGAACAATCCGATACTCTAAAATCGTACCAGCTTTACCACCGCCAAAGCGGACGCCACGCATCCGCATGGCGTCCCCAATGGCGCTCCATTCTTCCGCAACCGTGGGAAAGAAGCGAAACATCACAGACATGGGAATGGTGATCTGCTGCGGCAGGTGGAGCCGTTCCATCGCCGCAACAAATTCGCTGACCGTGGTTGTCGTTACCACAAAATATCCCATGACCACGCTGGGGGTGAACCTCAGCAGAATGCCAACAATGGCTACCGCGATGTAGTTTGCTACGCCAGCCAGTCGTGACAGACCGAACATTTCCAGGCACAGACTGCCTCCAAAAATCAGGATATAGAGAACAGCGCCTTTCCATTTTCTGGCCGTTGACAAAAGTAACAGCGGGATCGCCGCCAACACGATGATGTAATACTGCATGATGCCTTCATACGAACCGCCTAAAATAAAGACAGCTATGGTAATCAGTACCGCCAGTTTTGTCCGGGGGTCTAATAAAATTCCGCGATTGTTTTTTTGACTTGCAAGAAGTTCGCGGCTCATTACACAATTCCCGCCCGCTCAAAGTGCTTTTTGAAAATCTTTCGTCCGATCAGGCCACCGACAAGACCACTGACGAAAGCAGCAATAAGCAGTACCGGCAAAATCCAGTCGGGCATATAGGCCATGAGCGTGTCGGCATATTCCTGACCGTAGCCGGGGAGCAGGTTCTGGTAGTAAGCGTCACGTGTCACAACGATGGGAATAAAGGCGCCGATTACCCACATGGAAAAAACGCCGTGAATCAACACTTCGCGCTTGGCATTTTTGTAGTCACAGGCTTTCATCATAAAATCGGAAATCAGCCCGAAGATCAGCCCGGTAGGGATGCACCACCAGCCCATGCCGGTCAGCAGCATAATGATACCCAGCAGCACTCCGCAGATGGTGAGCATACCGAATTTCTTAATTTTGGAGAAGAACAACATCATCGGAATACCGCCGACAAGCGGCACGATCACGCTGATAAGCGGAATAAAGATCGGGATAAAACCGATAGACGCCGCTGCGAAAATGACGATAAAGTAAATCGCCGTAAAAATACCGATGTTGATTAAGTCCTTTCCTTGCAATTTGTTGTTCATTGCGAAACCTCCTAACATGATTACTTTCGTCTTTGTTAGTTCTTGCTAACTAGCCCTAATGATAGCATAAATTTAGCTGTGCTTCTATGCACATATCGGTATTTTAAGCCCGTATAGCAAGGAGTTTTTTCGCTCTGCCAGATATCCATTGACCGGGAGTTTTCTCGCAGGTATAATAATATCAGCGATTTTGCGTGATGAAAGGGGCGAAGCAGTTGCGTAACATGATATACAACATTTTAGAAAACAGCGATGCTGTTTCTGGTGTGACCTTGAAAAACAGTCCAAATAGCAGCACATTGCTTTTGGATCGGGCAGATGGCAAGGGACGCATGACATTCCATACGCTCTTTCCGGGGCTGACTTTGGCTTTTATTTTTGTAAACGCTCCCGTATGGCCGGAGTCGGATGAAAATTCAAATCTAAAGCCTTTGCTGATTAACTATTGCGTTTCGGGCAGAAGTGAATTGCTTCTGGATGACGACTCCTACATTTACCTGAAGGAAAATGATTTTTGTGTCAGTGAACAGACCGCACAGAAAGAATATATCTTTCCCACACGGCAATATCAGGGCATAAAAATATACTTTGACCTGCCACTTCTTTTACAGTCCTGCGGTGAACTTTTGAAATCTTTTTCACTTGACCTCCCTACGCTGGAAAAAAGTTATTGTGGCAACCATAAGACATATATCAACGAAGCGGACAGCGAGCTGGAAAATATATTTCAAAAACTCTGGCGGCTATCCGAAAGACCCTCTGCCTTCCTTTTGCAAATCTATACTCTTGAACTTCTCCACCGGCTTCTTAACATGGAAATCCGGCCTCCGAAAACTTGCGGCTTCTACACGGAAACACAGGTTGAAATTGCAAAAAGGGCGGCACAAATCCTTTCTGATGACCTTCGCCAGCACATCCCTGTAAGACAGATTGCAGAACGATTTTCGGTCAGTGAAACCAGCCTGAAAAATTATTTTAGAGGCGTATATGGACAGAATATATCCACCTGGCTGCGGGAAATCCGTATGAACGAAGCCGCAAGGCTTCTTTCGAACACAAAGCGTCCGATTGCCGAAATATCAGAACAGGTTGGCTATTCTAATCAAGGAAAATTTGCAGCTGTATTTAAAAAACAGCTTGGATTATCACCCTTAGAATATCGACGATTCAAAAATTTGGAAAAATACTAAAGCCGAGATAGATTAATACTCTCGGCTTTATTCATTTCACATTCTTTATACAAAATTATCCCTCTAAAAGTTTATTATCATTTGCGTACCTATATTTGTCATTGCACAATGTCAAAGTTTCTTAATTTCTTTATAGGCTGACATAAATTCTTTTTTTCCAACAGGTGCCCATTTAAAACCCAGTTTTTCTAAAATGTATATTGTTTTATCAACTTTGATCTTCCTAATATTTCTACCAATATCCTGAACAATTTGGCATTCAAAAACTAATTGTTTGATCCACTCCTTCTCTTTGATATTTGCTTGTTCGTAATAATTATAGATTTCCTCTACAGAGAGTTCTTTTAAAACCTTGTTTTGCACTTCTTTTCGGTCGGAATCCATAGGAACATTCTCTAAAGTCAGCTTCGAATACTGGCTCTATTGCTATCTTTGTACGGTATCAATGATTGTTACCTCTTTTCCAGCTTCAATCTCTTTGTTGCCGTTCTTATCAGTAGCAACACGCTCTTTTGACTCCGTCCAGTATTGCTTACTTTCTGCATGAACGGGTGTAGTCGGTAAAGCAGTAACGACAGTTGCAAGAGCTAAGAAGCCCGTACACAATCGTTTCAATGTCTTTTTCATAAATCTAATGCTCCTTTCATTTTGGGTAATAAAATAGCCGTCCAATAAGAACGGCTGGACATAGAAAAGGAACGTCATTTTAGGCGTTCCATAGTCTATGAGTTATTCATTTTTTTGTTGTTTCAATACTGATGTGCTGTACCATATCTTTGCATATCTAGGAAAACTTGCGTATCAAGGCTCATTCGTTAGTAGTAAATAAGTAGTAAATTGATGTGTTTGTTTCCTTGAAAATGCTGATAGATACTGTGTTTTAGTGGATAATCAGATTTTTATTGTGTTTTTTATTTAAAAATATATGTTTATGAAAAACACTCTGACTACTAATAAGTTGGAGTGTTTTTATAATTCATATTATATTTATAGATTTACTCTCAGTGCTACACATTCCGGGGGTTGAGGCCGTCCCCAAAGTGCGTTTTGATATCCAAACGCTATGCTTGCCAGATACTTCCGAACACTTTTTAAGGAAACCATACCATCCGTCCAACCATTTTATATTAATTCTCATCCATATTATCTTTCTTCTCCATCAGCTGTTTCAGCTTTTTATTTATTTTGCTTCTATTCTCCTCCTGTAATTTTCCGCAGAATAGATAGCAAAATTTCAGTGCAAACCACCAGATATACAAAGCTTTAAAGCTCTGGAATGCCTGATCATCCAGCATTCCATGTGCCACATTGTTGCGCATGTTAAATCCAAATTTTGAACAGAAAATCGTATTTAAAGCAAATATAAGGTCTTCATCCAGGCTTTCTTTTACTCCTTCCAATTCTAAGACAGCGTGCATTGGTTTTACTTCTTCAATCCCTTCTTCATTCATGTTGTAAACAGGTTCTCCACATTCCACTGCCAGATATCTTACTGCATTTTCTATCTGTGGAATCAGGATACTTAGCGCCGTCAAAAAATCTCCTGAAAAGCCAAACATAAGACCCTTGGTATACGATTCTTTTCTCCCCTCTGGAATCGCACAACTTACATCTACAATCTTTTTTATATCACTCTCTTCGATCAAAAATCTGGAACGAATATATTCAAACGTATTGCTCACCAGGATCTGTGCAAAATAATCCATCTCCATGGTTGCTGTCCGCTCCATATTATCCTTAAGCGCACCTTCATCGATTGTTCCATCGGGCTTTTTCACAGGCCCGCTTTTAGCAATTAATTTTCCTCCTTTTCCAAGGATTGCCGCTGGAAATATCGTGTGCAGGATCCCAGTCCTATTTAATACCTGATTCTTTACCCTTTCTCTTTCCGGAATCGGAAGAAATGAAGCAAAATAACATAATGCCTCTTCTTTATCAAGATCTTCCAGTTAGCGGAACAGTTCTTTTACAATGCCGCTGGCATCCTGTTTATCACTCCATACCATCATCTCCAAAAGGGAAGCTTCTTCTATCTGTGCTATTTCCTGCAACAGTGCCTTTCTTTCTTCTTCCGTACCTTGTATGGTCTTTAACAACTGAATAACCTCTTTCAAATTGTGAATCTTTCTCATTAAATTTCCTTTGGAAGAGGCCCCGGCATATTCAGCCTCCATCCGGACAGCCTGAATCTTACGTCTTCGTATCGCAATCAGTTTAGGTTCAGTAATACACTTTTTCTTCTGCCAGTTATTTTTTCTGCAATAGAGTTCTTCCAACAGATCACAAAACTTACCAATGAGCGGTGCATCGCAGCTATTATCATCGTAAGTTTTCAAGATATTTTCCACATAAGGGATCAGATATCCTGTATCCACTTTTTCCTCCATGGCAGTTTTTATCAAATATCCAATTTTTGCGTGGCTGCTGTTATCATACTCTTCTAATACTTTTATCAGCAGATTCTTTCGCACCTCTTCATTGATTTCCTTGCTTCGGATTTTTTTAGAGATAAACAAGATCCGGTTTATAGCCATGATATGATCTGCAAATGCACCGGTGTTCTTCAAGTGTTCGCAATAAGCCGTTTCTGCTATTTTAGCATTTGAAAAATCATTTTCCACAACCCATAAAAAATCCGATATCTTTGCCTTGTTGATCGGTGCGATGGGATAGCTTCGGATTTCCTCCAGCAATGCCTGATACTCTTCTCTATTTATATCTTTCCGATTCCAAATGCTGCGGGCATAGGAAAACGGTACATCTTTAGGCGTATCAATCCATCGTTCCACAATAATATCCACCAGAAGATTCCTGAATTCCCCATCCATCGTTCCGCAGAAATCTGTCAGTGCTTTCTCTGCCGTTTGAAAATTAGGTCCTTTTAAAATCTCTGCGATCCGCTCTGCCATTTTTTCTGCCATACATATTCCTCCAATCTTTTTCTATAGGAAAAGTATAACGTATTTTTCTTTTTCCTGTAAAGCAGAAAGACCTGAAATTCCAGGTCTTTCGGTCATCATTGATTAGAAATTGAAATTCACACTCTATTTTATATCCTTGGAACCCATAGAAGCCGCCCATCCAGCCTGAATCCTTTGTATTACGCTTCCATCCCGTGCATCGATCGTAAGGAGTGGAACACCTGCATCATCCATCGTCACGTCTCCCATGACCGGTCCATCCTCCCCATTTCCGTACTCATACTCTGGCTCTTTGGATGTCCCGGTTCCATAAAAATCCCACACCGGGATCAGGACTGCTTCGGTATCGCTGCCTTCACTGTCTGGCATAATCTTCAAGGGAAAACCACATGGATACTGCAACACCCACAATACCTAAATATATTGGATAATTTTTTATCAGGCGACGGATATCTGTTTTTAAATAATGTGCTCTATTCATCCGCTTTTCTCCTTTTATAAACAGCTCTTTTGCTACAGAAAAAAACAAATATACAAATGCCTGTGGCAAAGCTACTTATATCTATCAGGAATAACATCCTTTCGTTTATTTTTCTTTGTTTCTCTTTTTCCTTAATCAACTCTTTACTTGTTTCTAGAATTATATCCAATTTGTCATAAGGTATCTTCATGTCTCTGATTTTTCTATGTATTTCTCACTCATTCGGAACATTTTCTATACATTTATTAAACCTTCTTCTACAATCAAATAAGGAATTATACCTTCCTTCCGCATATATTGGCTGGGCAGTAGATCCACATCATCAAACATGTGAATAAATAATTCTTCATTATTTTTTTCGGCAGCAACTATTAAAACACTAAATACCATATTCTTCGAAATATAATCATTAAATGCTGAAAGCCATATCTGTATACAAGGAAAATAAATAGCAGAAAAATCACTGTTAATATAGTAAGGATCACTTTCCATTTCTTCGACATTCTTTGTTCCTCCCTATATAGTCAAGTCTTTTTTCCTTGAAAATCAAGGATTTTTTAGTGTTT
>NZ_QULA01000053.1:0-13103 GCF_003481595.1 Blautia sp. OM07-19 | reverse complement strand
ACACACGGAATCGAGGTGTCTTTCTTTTATGCAAAATCACGAACTTGCTCATTTATAGTTAAGTATTTATTTATCCTCAGGATGCTTATGATATTCATGCCGTTTATGATGTTTTTCCTCTGATTTATGATGATGGTGTCCATGCTTATGTTTCTCATTTCCGCACACTTCACATCCTACTTCAATCTTACCCTGTGTATCCTCATCCCAGGTACCATAAGAAACCATCGGCGTATCCTTCATAATGCACAGACTGATGGTCTGATAAAGAATAATACCACCCATTTGGGCTCTGTACACAAACAGTTCACGTCCAAAATAATCGCAGATTCTTCCCAGTACTTCGCCTTCTTTAAAGGTCTCACCGGGCTGTTTCGCCGGATACCAGCAGCCTGATACCGGGGCATCTTCATAGATCACAGGACTTACTTCTATCGGTGGTTTGCCATGAATATGGGACTTCCCGCGAAGGATTCTCAGATGTCTGAGGATATTCTTCACATCATGAACATCCTCCGCTACCAGATCTTCGCACCAGCGGGAACTGTGTCCACGTTCCAGCAGGATACTCGGGATTCCCATGCTTCCGGCATAGTTATAAGCTCCGCCTGTTCCACACATGGAAGTTACCAGATAGTCCACATGTGCGATTTCCGCCATCTCCCGGCTTTTTGCAGCTACTTCCGGAGTTGCTGCACCTGTACAGTATACATAAGATACCAGTCCCTCAAATCCATCACCGCAGTGCAGATCCACATAGTAATCTGCCTTCGGGAAAAATTCTGTCACAACAGTATAAGCGATCCTGTCACTAAGTGTACCATTCGGATTTCCAGGGAAAACTCTGTTCAGGTTTTTTCCATCCTCATAAGTAAGACTCATGGTACGGTGTTCGAATCCAGTTCGGTTCATCAGACGGATCACTATGATATTTCCTGCGATCTTCTTCGGATCCAGCTCATCTGCAAGCTGCATAGCTGCCTGAATTCCTACATATTCTGCATTATGTACCCCACCGGAGATCAGAACAGTCTCCCCCTCTTTTTCTCCACAGATCAGTGTTACCGGAATTCCGAATTCTGCCCCGATGATGTGCACAAATCCTGATACTTTCTCACCCGGTTTTGCTTCCAGGTCTGCTACTCGTAATGTTCGCATCAAATCTTCTCCTTCCACTCATTCCATCTCTGCCAGATCTTATCATCCACTGGCAGGCTCTTATTTCATTCTGTAAATTCCACTTTCAATAGTTAGTTATATAAAACTTTTATATTTTCAAACAGGGAGCCAATACTTGAAATATCAACTCCCTGCTTTTTACTTTTACCATACGTTCACATCGGATTAATTTTCTTCTATATGCTCTCTTCCCTGATTGATAATCGTCCGCACATGATCATCTGCCAGAGAATAAAAAATGGACTTTCCCTCTCGTCGGTTCTTCACCAGTTTGTTTTGCTTCAGGATTCTAAGCTGATGGGAAATTGCAGACTGTGTCATATTCAGTGCTTTCGCAAGGTCGCATACACATACCTCTGTTTCGAAAAGCACAAACAGAATACGGATTCTTGTAGAATCTCCGAAAATCTTAAACAAATCTGCCAAATCCTCAAGTTCCGTCTCTTCTGGCATTGTTTTATTTATAATTTCCATTGAATCTTCATGAATTTCATAATAGTCACAAGCCTCGTCTTTATGTTTTTCCACGCTTTCACCATTTTCCTTCCTGTCTGCAACTGTCTGTTATTCTATAAATTTTTGTAACTGTTCAGTACCTTCACAGTTACAGGTTTTTTACAAATAAAGTACGGATTGCGTTTAATACCGCAATGATCATAACACCTACATCTGCAAAAATAGCCATCCACATATTGGCAATTCCCAGCGCACCAAGTATCAGACACAAAATCTTAATGCCAATTGCAAAATAAATATTCTCATATACAATATGAATACACTTTCTTGCAATCTTAATCGCTTTGGAAATTTTCAGCGGATCATCATCCATCAGTACGATATCTGCTGCTTCAATCGCTGCATCAGAACCCAGTGCACCCATAGCAATACCAATATCTGCTCTGGACAGTACCGGCGCATCATTGATACCGTCACCCACAAATGCAAGCTTCTCTTTTTCGGATTTCTGATGAAGTAATTCTTCTACTTTACTTACTTTATCAGCCGGAAGAAGTTCACTGTAAACTTCCTCAATTCCCAGTTCTTTTGCTACCTGATCTGCAACACGTTTAGAATCTCCGGTAAGCATAACTGTTTTCTTGATACCAGCTTTCTTCAATTCAGCAATTGCTTCTTTTGCATGAGGTTTCAGAATATCAGAAATAAGAATATGACCTTCATATCTTCCATCTACAGCCATATGAATTACTGTACCAACATGATGACATTCCTGATAGGAAATTCCAAGGCGTTTCATTAATTTTGCATTTCCTGCTGCTACAGATATACCATCCACTTTTGCAGTCACACCGTTACCACTGATTTCCTCAATATCAGTGACTCTGTTTCTGTCAATTGGTTTTCCATATGCTTTCTGAAGACTCTTACTGATCGGGTGGGAAGAAGAACATTCTGCAAGAGCTGCATATTCCAGCAGTTTTTCATCTGAAATCTCATTATGATGAACTCCGCTTACTTCAAAAACACCCTGTGTCATTGTACCGGTTTTATCAAATACCACATAGCTGGTCTGTGCAAGTGTTTCCAGATAGTTGGAACCTTTAACCAGAACGCCCTGATTACTTGCTCCACCGATTCCTGCAAAGAAGCTTAAAGGAATACTGATCACCAGTGCGCATGGACAGCTGATTACCAGGAAAGTAAGTGCTCGGTAAATCCAATCACCCCACATAGTCGGTTTTCCCATGATCAAAAGTACGATCGGGGGAATAAAAGCAAGTGCAAGTGCTCCGTAGCATACAACCGGAGTATAATATTTGGCAAACTTTGAAATAAAATTCTCTGATTTTGATTTTCTGGAACTGGAATTCTCCACAAGTTCCAGAATCTTGGATACGGTAGATTCTCCGAATTCTCTGATCGTACGGATTTTCAGAACACCTGTCATATTGATACATCCGCTGATTACTTCATCCCCGGCTTTTGCATCTCTTGGAAGGCTTTCTCCGGTCAGAGCGCTAGTATTTAAAGTAGAAACACCATCAATGATCACACCATCAATCGGAACTTTTTCTCCTGGCTGTACAACAATTACAGTACCAATTTCAACTTCATCCGGGTCTACCTGTTCAAGTTTTCCATCTACTTCAATATTGGCATAATCCGGACGGATATCCATCAGTTCACTGATGTTACGTCTGCTCTTTCCTACTGCATAACTCTGGAAAAGTTCTCCAATCTGGTAGAACAGCATAACCGCAACACCTTCAGAATAATCTCCGAGCAGAATTGCTCCCACAGTAGCTACTGCCATCAGGAAATTCTCATCGAATACCTGTTTATTTCTGATACCTTTAAATGCCTTCTGAAGAATATCATAGCCAATTACCAGATATGGAATCATAAACAGTCCAAATCTGACATATCCATCTATCGGTAATTTAGAAAAAAGCACGATCAATACCGCCGCTACGATGATTCTGATCAGCATCTTCTTTTGCTTCTTATTCATCTTAATACCTCACTTCTTATAAAACAGGACCGCCGCCAGAACATATATCAGTGGATAACCATAACCGTCTGACATATCTCTGTGCTGCAGTCCCTCTCTGCTAATTTACGACAATTCCCGTAAATATATCATCAACAGGAATCGCTCCTGAATTAAAGATAGATTTCGCAGTCGTCTTCTACCTTCTTGCAGTTTGCCAGAACGTCTTTCATAACTGCTTTCGGATCCTGTCCTTCTTCAAATTCAACGATCATTTTCAGCATCATGAAGTTTACTGTTGCATCCTTAACACCAGCTGTATTCTTAGCAGCTTCCTCCATTTTGTTTGCACAGTTTGCGCAGTCTACGTCGATTTTGTAAGTCTTTTTCATTGTATTTTTTCCTTTCCGGCTCATGAATAGATTTTCACATCATCATATGAGCACTTGTTCATTTGTTAATTTTATTATAACAGCTTTTTATTCTCTGTCAATAACTTATTGTTAAAAAAATTGCAAATATCAAATTCTTATATCATAGGAACATTACGGAATCATTTCCTATGATATAAAAACAGAGGATACCGTCTGATTCTTCTTCCTGCTGCACCCTCTGTCTCATCTATCATTTGCGAAATGATTATAATCTTTTTATTTACTTTTCTTATGGTAGAATTTTTCGACCTTTGCCAGATATAAAACAGCAAAAGTAACACCGGACACAACCCATGATCCAATATAGATCCATACAATACATTCCATTGTTTTAAATGACGGTAAAACAAGCAAAATGCATACTACTCGAAACAGGCAAATTGTAAGTAATGTAGTAATCATCGGTACCAGCGTTTCACCCAGACCACAGCAGGCTCCTGAAAGCGCCTCTGCAACTGCATAAAATACAAAAAAAGGTGCCATCATCTGCATATATCTTACAACCAGCGGGATCAGTGTCGGAACGTCTTTCTGATCAATAAATAACGGTCCGATCAGTCCTGAACCGAAGTAAAGAACAAGACTGATAATTCCTACTGCGATTACAGATAACCCAGTACCGATCAGTGCTCCTTTCTTTACTCTCTTCGTCTTACCGGCACCGAGATTCTGTGCGGTATATGTCGTCAGTACAGGTCCCATAGAATCCGCGATCAGCCAGATCAGTAAATCCAGTTTATCACAGATTCCCCATGCCGCAATACTGTCAGTTCCCATTGTGTTGACACTTGCCTGAACAATAGAATTGGCAATCGGAAACAGCATAGACTGAAGAGCCAATGGAAAACCTTTGTTTAGCATCATTCCCATATGCTCTTTGCAGATTCTCATTGTTCTGATTCCTATCTTTTCTTCCAGGAAATCAGAAGTTCTGAGAAAATGCATAGTAAGTACCACACTTACAATCTGCGAAAGTACAGTAGCCGCTGCCGCACCTCCAACACCGGTATGCAAAAGCCCTACCATCATGAGGTCTGCAACAATATTTACCACGCTGCATACTACCAGTACATATAAAGGATTTTTAGAGTCTCCAAATGCCCGCAGGACTCCAGCCATCATGTTATAAAGGATCATTGCCCATATTCCGCCAAAATAAATGCGGCAGTAGATCAGTGATCCTGCACGGACTTCTTCCGGAACAGACATGATATCAAGCAGCCATGGAGAAAAAATTACACCGGCTACAGCACAGACAATTCCCAGAATACCGGCGAGTAAAAGAGCTGTCCGCACTGCACAATGCAGTCCTTCTTTATCTTTTGCTCCAAAATATCTGGAGATCATAATCGTTGCACCTGTTGCAAGTCCGTTCATAAAGTTAAGCGGAAACTTAAAAAGTGTATGCACAGAGTCAATTGCTGCAAGTCCGATTTTTCCGGTAAACTGACCAACAATAACCGCATCAACCGTTGTGTACAACTGCTGAATCAAACTTCCCGCAATCAGTGGAAGTACAAAAAGTAATAATGCTTTTCCTATATTTCCAGAAATCAGACTATCTTTTTTCATTATCTGCCACCTTTTTTGAACAAATGGCAGGCAACACTGTGACCGTCTTCTACTTCTATAAGATGTGGATTCTCCTTTTTACAGATATCCATGCAATGTTCACATCTTCCCTGGAACGGGCATCCCTGTGGAAGATCCAACGGGCTCGGAGCTTCACTTTCAATACTCTCAATTGGTTTGGAAAAGTCCATATTAATATCAAATACTGCACCCATCAGTGCTCTTGTATATGGATGCATCGCTTTCATATCGAGGTCTTTTCCAGGAAGAACCTCTACGAGGTTTCCAAGATACATAACAGCCACCTGATGTGCCACCAGCTGAACCAGTGCAATATCATGACAGATAAAACCAAATGTAATATTCTTTTCTCTCTGAAGCTTTGTAATCAGTTCAATTACGGTTTTCTGAACAGAAACATCGAGAGCTGAAGTTGCTTCATCCAGAACAACGATCTCCGGTTCCAGTGCCAGTGCTCTCGCGATCGCAACACGCTGACGCTGTCCACCACTCATATTGTGAGGATAACGATCTGCAAAATCTCCTGGTAATTCTACCATTTCAAGAAGTTTTCTGCAGACAGCATCCTTCTCCGATTTCTTAATCTTTTTGAAATTCATCAAAGGCTCACACACAATATCACGAATGTTCATTTTCGGATTAAAAGATAAGGTCGGGTCCTGAAATACCATCTGAATGTTCTGACGGTTATTTCTCAGTTCTTCTCCCTTTAATTTCGTGATATCTGTACCGCGGTACAGAATCTCACCCTCTGAAGGTGTATCAAGAGAAACCAGAAATCTCATAAATGTACTCTTACCACATCCGGATTCTCCTACCAGACCCAGTGTTTCACCTTTATACATTTTCAGATTAATATCATTGTTCGCCAGCAGAGTACGTCCATGTGATGCCGCAAATCTTCTGGTTACATGTTTCGCTTCCAGTATTACTTCTCTTTTTTCAGACATATCGTTCACCTCCCCGGGATGGAACTGCCTCCAGAAGTTTTCTGGTATATTCATTCTTTGATTCTTTCAGAATATACTCTCTTGTTCCCTGGTCTTCCATTTTTCCGTTCTTCATTACAACAATATAATCTGACATGTAGGCAGCTACACCCAGATTATGGGTTACTACAATAATGCCTGTATGATAATCATCTCTGAGCTTCATCATCTGACGCACGATCTGTGCCTGCGTTGTTACATCCAGTGCAGAAGTCGGTTCATCTGCAAGAAGAAGCTTCGGCTGATAAGTCATTCCCATCGCAATACCAACTCGCTGTCTCATACCACCGGATAACTGGAAAGGATAAGATTCCATAATATTATCCGGAGACGGAAGTCTCATTCGCTCCAGCATTGCGATTCCCTTACTCCATGCCTCTTTTTTGGAAATTTTCTCATGAGTAAGAATATATTCTGTGAATACTTTTCCGACTTTACGTGTCGGATTCATCATTGCACCACTGTCCTGAAAAATCATGGAAATATCAGAACCACGAAGTTTTCTCCACTGTTCCGGTGTATAGGATAAGAGGTCTTCTCCTTCAAATGTAATACTTCCTTCTGTGACCTTACCGCCACCTGCAAGAAGTCCCAGAACAGCACGGATAACAGTGGTTTTTCCACTTCCGGATTCTCCTACCAGAGAAACGATCTGTCCCTCTTTCATATCCAGATTAAAATTCTGAACAGTTGGAACATTTTTGTAGGAGATTGTCACATTATCTAATTTCAGCATGTTTATTCCTCCTACTCATTTCTTGGATCGAGGATATCACGGATGGAATCCCCAAGCATATTAAATACAACAACTACTACAAAAATAGCAAGACCCGGGAAGATCATCAGCCACGGAGCGGACTGCATACACGCTCTTCCTTCATTCAGCATATAACCCCATTCCGGTGCCGGCGGCTTCGCGCCAAATCCCAGGAAGGACATTGCTGCCAGTTCCAGCATCATGGAACCTATATCTGTCGCAGCAGTAATGATCAGTGTAGGAAGTGCATTTGGAAGCATATATCGAAACAGCATATACGGTGTTTTGGAACCGGTAACGATCGCTGCTGATACATAATCCCTGTCACGGATCTTCATAACCAGGCTTCGTGCCAGACGCGCATATTTGGTCCAGCTTACTACTACAATAGCGATGATCGCATTTTTGATACTTGCGCCCATAATACCTGCAACAGCAAGAGCAAGTACCAGTCCTGGGAAAGCAAGCATCATATCTGCAATTCGCATAATAACAGCATCAATGACACCTCCGAAATATCCTGCAAGGACTCCGGTAACAGTTCCCACCAGAAAGATCAGGGCAACAACACCAAAGGTTGCTGACAGAGATGCACGTGCTCCATAAATAACTCTTGAAAAAATATCCCTGCCCATTTTGTCGGTTCCAAAAATATGTTCCTTGCATGGCGGAAGCAGTGCATCTACCAGAGAACCTTTTAACGGGTCAACCCCTCTGGTTACCACCGGTGCAAATACTGCTGTCAGAATAATACAGACTGCAAGAATAGAAAACACGACAAAAGTTTTATTTGCTAAAAATCTGTTTTTCTTTTTCATGATTCTACTCCTTTAAACGCATACGTGGATCAATATAAACATAAGATGCATCAACGATCAGGTTAATGACCATATAAATCAGGGCAAGCCATAATACATATCCCTGGATCAGATTGTAATCACTGGATGTGATTGCTGAAACTGCAAGGTTTCCAAGACCCGGATAAGAGAAGATTACTTCTACAACACTGGTTCCTCCAAGAAGTGATCCTATGGAAAGACCAAACATTGTGATCAGCGGAAGCAATGAATTTGGAAATACATTGCCCCAGATAATCTTTGATTTCTTTACTCCTCTTGCCTGTGCACCGATCACATAATCCTGACTCAGTTCATCCAGCACCGCTGTTCTTACCTGTCTGGTATATTTGGAAGACATTGCAATCGCAAGTGTCAAAGCCGGAAGAAACAGACTCTTAAAGTCTCCCGCAGAACTGATAACCGGAAATGCATTGATATAAACACAGAATGCCAGCATTAACAGAAGTCCAACCCAGAAGTTAGGCATCGCACATCCGAGGAATGTAATTCCCCGGACGAGATAATCGATCCATTTATCTTTATATATGGCAGACAACATACCTAAAGGTACAGAAATAACCAGCATAAGGATCATGGCCATTAATGTAAGTTTCAAAGTCGGCCATAATCTGGCTGCAAGAAGTTCTGTAACTGGTTTATTTAAGCTGTATGATTTGCCAAAGTCACCTTTCAGACAGTTCTTAAGCCATCTGGTATACTGCACCAGAAACGGATCATTCAGACCAAGTTCCTCGCGTGTCTCCTGAACCATTTCTTCAGTAGGCATTACACCGGTTGCCGTGTACATGTTTCGTACAGGGTCACCTGGTGACATAAAGGTCAGTGCAAATGTAATAAAGCTGATACCGATCAATACGATCACAATCTGTAATAAACGCTTGATTATTTGCTTTTTACTCAAAAAAGACACCTCTTTTTATTTCTGTTTGTAACTATTCAGTAACTTCACAATTCGCAGACTTTTCTTATTCTGCAGGAGTAATTTCTGTTGACAGCCAGTAGTAATCTGCTGTATGGATATGTGCAGAACCAACTTTCTTACTGTAGATCATAGATGAGTTGTAGTATCCATCAATCAGAACCGCTGCATCATCTACCAGGATCTGCTGCATCTGGAAGATCAGATCTTTTCTCTTTTCCGGATCCATTTCACCTTTTAATTCTTCATATAACTTATCATAGTCCGGGTTGGAGTATGCGCAGTAGCTGGTATCAGTTGCCCAGTTAGCCATATATGCCAGAGGATCTCCGGTACCAACAGTGATCCAGTTATTGTTATTAAAGTCATAATCCAGTGCTGCAAGTTTACTCCACTGATCATCTGAGCTTCCGTATTCAGGAACAACACCGATGCCGATTTCTGCAAGATACTGTGCGTGAGCATCTGCAAAGTCATTCAGAAGACGGTTTTCATAAGAAATATATCTAAGGTTGATATTCTGGCCATCCAGTTCACGGATTCCATCTCCATCTGTGTCAACGATTCCTGCATCATCCAGAATCTGTTTTGCTTTTTCCGGATCATAGGTATATGGATTCTCAAGTTTGTCGTAATCATAGTTCAGAGTAGATGGCAGTACGGAAAATCCTGGTGTATAAAGTCCACCGATTGTTCTGGAATTACAGATTGTATCATAGTCAATTGCCATCAGGATTGCCTGACGAAGTGTTTTGTTTCCAAGAACACCATCAAAGTTCATCCATGCAAATCCGCAGCGTACACCGGATGCAATATCAACAGTAAAGTCATCACTGTCCTGGAAATCCTGAATATCTGCTACATTTGTGATATTCTCAACCAAGTCTACCTGACCACTCTGGAGAGCCATTGTTTTTGCGGAGTTATCTCCCATGAACAGCAGATTGATCTTATCGTATGGAACATCTTCACGATAATACTCATTTGCAGCTAATGTATAACCAACACCTACACCATTGAATTCTTCAATCTTGTATGGACCTGTTCCAATAATTCCATTATCGTAGTTTTCAATATGTTCTACATCTGTGATTCCCATAGTTGGGTGGCAGAGCTGTCCTACAAGGTTTGCATATGGTTTGCTTGTTTTGATGTTAATAGTATTTGCATCATCATCTACAGTAACTTCTGCTTCAAATTCCAGATATTTCTCCGGTTTGGCAGATCCGGAAGGTCCTACCTCTTTCATGTGATCAAAATACTCTTTTACCTTTGTCGGAGTTAAATCACATCCGTCAGAGAATTTAATTCCGTCTTTCAGCTTGATCGTCCATTCTGTATGCTCGTCATTTACTTCATAACTCTCAGCAAGCCACGGGATAACTTCCATATTGTCATCGAATTTAAATAATGCTTCAGCAATACCATATCTCATAGCATTCCATCCACTGTTTTCATCATTTGCACTGTTTACACATCCATCTGTGTACATCTGACATCCGAAGTTTAAAACCTTCTCATCACCCTTCGCCTGTACAGTAACTCCCATTAATAATGCAACTGTTGTTGCCGCTGCTAACACAAGTAATTCTCTTTTTGTTTTTTTCATCCTTTACTTCCTTTCTTTTTTTGTTTCTTCGTTGTTTTTCTTCCTTCTCATACTGTCCATTCCTGTGATTTTGAACGAAAAAAAAGACAGATGCTCCCACATCCGTCACGAAATCTTACCATTAAAGAATCAAACATATATATGCAACACATGAAGTTGTAACTCTTAAGCAGGATTTCTCGTCGTCCGCAAGAATCTCTTTTACCAGAAATAAGCAGGTCTCCTGACTTAAGCTTACCCATTTTCAGCACCTTCCCAGAAAAATATCTTCCAGTGGCATTCAGCTGAAAACCAACTATCACAGTGACGGGATCGTACCGGATTTACACCGGTTTCCCTTTTAATCAGACCAGCAGGACGCTTCTGCTGGTCTGAACTTATCTCTAAAATCATTAAATGACCGTATGAATACTCATCTAGCATAACATACCATCATGTATACGTCAATTATTTTAGACTCTTATTTTCTATCTATTTTTCCGTAAATTTCCGGAATTTCTCAAAATTTGTTTCCGGTGTATAGGATTTCAGAACTTCCATCATGTCCTCTACACTATATGTATTATCATACATTCCAATAGATAACGCATACTGCTTATTAAACTCATCTACTGAATCCGCTGTCCAGAATGACTGCTGCAGCCGGAAAGCACTTCCATCTTCACGGTAATCTTCTGCAAAGCCTTCCAGAGCATTTTTCATGGCAACAAATGATGGTGCAACGATAGCACCGTATTTTCCTACAAGATAGTCGATTCTTTCCTTGCCGTTATATCCCTTTTTATTAAACATTTCGTATGTATCTTCTGTAAAACAGTCAATGGAACCCAACAATACATCTGTACTGTTCTCTTCTTCATAAGCATCAATTATCTTGATAAAATCACTTGCGCTCACTACACTCAGAATAACATTATAATCTCCTGTATTCAGCGAATCAGCCAGCTTTTCATCCAGGTGATCTTTTGGATACCCCGGAACCAGAGTAATCTTAATGTCACTGCCTGTTTCAATTTCTTCAGTATCCTGCGTATTCACCAGTTCTTCTACAGACTTCTCATATGACAGGCCATATGCTTCCTGAAGCTTATTCAGAATACCAATCGTTCTCAGACGATGCATCTCATTACCGATAGCAGATCCTCCACATGCTATTATGTAATGATTCTGGTTATTCTGATCCTCTGAAACAAAATACTCCGCCATATTGGCAGCCGCATCCATTTCTGTTTCAACAGATGTTCCTATTGTTCCCAGAAAATAAGGATTATCCTTTACTTTCTCATACATTTCATCACTGATCGTTCCTGAGCCACGTACATAATACATACCATATTCTTCACATACCGGAAGAACTTCTTCAAGATCTGAGGAAAGGAAAGAAATAATTCCCTTTACATTTCTTTCATGAAGCTCGTTGATAAAGCTGATTTCTTCTTCTGCTGTACTTATACTGGAAGAATATAAAAACTCGACTTCAAAAGCCATGCCGACATAATTTTCAAAATAATTTCTAAATGCTCTTACTTCTGCATCATTCAGATTATATACAGACACCCCTATCGTCATTTTTTCATCCTGATCTGCTGTATCATTCAGGGTATCGGCTGCCATAACTGAAATACTGGTACAGGTAAGCAGCATAATCATTGTCAATATAAAACTTATTATCTTTTTCATTCCTTTTTTACCTTTCTGTTGTATTTGTATAAAAATTCAAGTTTTCTTTTCTCACATCCTTTCCTGAAATAAAAAAGATCCTTTTCTTAAAATGTATTTTAGGTATAAAAATAAAGCCTTTCTTATACACCGTAAGAAATAACCTTTTTTAATGCAAGCAGGTCTCCTGACTTAAGTTCATCGCATTTTATCGTCTTCCCGCCTCTTAAGCAGTGACATATATGATAAAAAGCTCCCTTTTACAGTGGCGGGACCGTACCGGACTTGCACCGGTTTCCCTTTTAATTCCATATTACTGGAAACATGCATTATTTTTATAATATGATATCAGGGGCTAAAAGTCAAAAACTATTTTTACTCCGCGCTAAGGCTTTTCCCCAACTTCATTATATTTTTATTATATAATTCCATTTGGTTAACGTCAATAATTTACATCTAATATTTATATGTTTTTTTATTCACTTTTACTATGGTCTTGAATATTCAGATTCCAGTATCTATTCCATAATAAGGGTCTCTTTGCAGCACTACCTTCTCTTGTGGCATTTCTTTGTTTATGCTAAAATATTTTTACTACTATAAATGAGCAAGTTCGTGATTTTGCATAAAAGAAAGACACCTCGATTCCGTGTGT
>NZ_QULA01000052.1:0-14682 GCF_003481595.1 Blautia sp. OM07-19 | reverse complement strand
GAAACACTAAAAAATCCTTGATTTTCAAGGAAAAAAGACTTGACTATATAGGGAGGAAACTAAGATGACAACAGAACGTGTAGAAAATATGGCAGGCGGCCAGGGACATGCACTGATCAAGCGCCTTCTGGACGAAAAACAGTTAAATGGCAAATGCAGACTATATGCAGAGGTGACTCTGGAGCCGGGATGTTCTCTTGGATACCATGAGCATCACAATGAGAGTGAGACCTATTATATCCTTTCCGGAAAGGGAATCTACAGCGACAATGGAACACTCCGCATGGTAAGTGCCGGAGATGTGACCTTTACACCGGACGGCCAGGGACATGGCCTTACAAACAGCGGCGATGAAGATCTTGTTTTCATGGCACTGATCATTCTGGACTAAGGAAGAGGGAGGCTGTCAAATGGCGGCTGAGTTAAATACAACGAAATTTGAGGAATTTATATCGGACTATCCGATCTATGAATACCGTCTTCTGGACGCGAAGGCTTTGTCAGTGGCAGAACGGGTGCGGATCGTCTGTCAGCAGGAATGCGAACGTTACGGAACGACCTGGGCCTGTCCACCAGCGGTTGGAACCCTTAAGGAATGTGAGGACAGAATCCACAGTTATGACCGTGCTGTCTTTTTTTCCAGCGTAGCAGAAGTTTCTGACATTATGAATATGGAGGAAATGCTTTCTACCAGAGATGCACATGAAGAACTTACGACCGCTGTGGCAGAATATCTTAAAGGTGAGGGATTTGATACCTTTACCCTTTCGACAGAATCCTGTGATATCTGTAAGGAATGCGCTTATCTTAAGGGCGAGCCATGCAGACATCCGGAGAGGATGCACCCCTGTCTTGAAAGCCACGGTGTTGTAGTCAGTGAGATCGTAGAGCGTGAGGTAATGGAATATAATCTTGGCGGAAATACGATCCTGTGGTTTTCTATGGTACTGTTCCGTGAACCAAAATAAAACTTCATAAAAAGTCTAAATAAAAATCTCCGGCATATATTTAAAAGAAAAGCCGGAGATTTTTTTCTATGAAAAAGAAAGAGCAATGGAGGGAAAACCTGGTGGAGGCACTGGAGATCCCACGGGATCTGGCTTTAAAAGAATCGGTTTTTACGGTTACCGGCAAGAGCCAGATACAGATAGGAAATTACAGAAGTATCCTTCGTTATGAGCCGCAGGAACTGATCATCCTGACATTTTCCGGCAAACTGGTGGTCCATGGGAAAGGCTTGAAAATCCTGTGGTATACACCGGAAGAGATGCAGATAGAGGGGATTCTGTCAGAAATAATCCTGGAACGATAGAGGTGTTTATGGAAAAGCTGATCTGCTTTTGGAAGGGTTGCATAAAGATTCAGGTCCGGGGAGAACAGACGGAGCGTTTTCTGAACCTCTGCCGGGGAAGAAAAATCTGCATCCGAAATCTTTGCTGTCATCCTGATGGAGCTCTGACAGGGATTCTCGCTGTGAAAGATTTTTTTCTTCTTGGTCCGCTCTGTCGGAAGACAGGTGTCAGGATACATATTGTTGAAAAACATGGACTGCCCTTCTTTTTTTATCGAAGTAAAAAAAGAAAGGCATTTTTTCTTGGGATTTTGCTGTGCATTGGACTTCTTATATTTTTATCAGGACATATCTGGAATATTCGGATCGAGGGTAACAGACAATGCAGTACAGGCGAGATCCTGGAGTTTCTGGACGATCAGGGTATTACACATGGGATTTCAAGAAAGAAGATAAACTGTAGTGAGATTGCCGCGGCAGTCCGGGAAAAATATCCGGAAATCACCTGGGTTTCTGCAAAACTGGAGGGAACCAGGCTGACCCTTGAAGTGCAGGAGGGGATTTTTACAGGAGATGATATGCCAAAGGAGCAGACTGCCAGCAACCTGGCAGCAGAGAAGGACGGAACAATCGTAAAAATGGTCACCCGTGCAGGAGTCCCGCTGCTTCATCCGGGCGATACCTGCAAAAAAGGGGATATTCTGGTCTCTGGTGTGCTGGAACTGAAGAATGACAGTCAGGAAGTTTATCAATATCAATATGTAAAAGCAGATGCGGATGTCTATATCCAGTACAAACTGGCGTATTATCACGAAGTTCCGATGGAGTATCAGGAAGAAGTTTTTGCAGGAACAGAAAAAAAGGGCGGCTGTGTCCGGCTGGGAAACTGGATCTTTACTTTCGGGGGAAAGAAAGAAAACGGATGGCAACAATCTGTTGAATATCATCCCTGGCAGGTAACAGAGAACTTTTTTCTTCCTGCATCTTATGGGAAAATCGTCAGAAAAGAATATCGTAAAACCGCAAAAAAACGCACAGAAAAAGAGGCAAAGATCGTATCATGGGAGATTTTACAGGCTTATGAGAAAAAATTAATGGAAAAAGGGCTTCAAATATCTGCAAATAATGTTAAAATAGAGGTTGACCATAAGACCTGCATCAGCAAAGGGTCTTTGGAAATCATAGAAAAAACCGGAAGGGAGGTTCCCGTAGAAATACAGGAGCAGCCCGAAGAAAGGACAACAGAGAATGACTAACAGCATTATTGAGTTACACACTCAGGTCCCCGCAGATCTGGAGGGAAATGTGTTCGGCCAGTTTGACGAGCATCTCAAGCTGATCGAGCGCACCCTGAATGTAACACTGATATCCAGAGACGGCAGTTTAAAGATCCTGGGTACAGACGGAAGCGCAACTCAGGCGAAGAAGCTGATAGAAGAACTGGTAACACTTGCAGGCAAGGGAAATACCATTACCCGGCAGAATGTGACCTATGCACTGTCACTTGCCATGGAAGAGCGAAATCAGGTACTTACAGAGATAGATAAGGATTTTATCTGCAACACGATACAGGGACGCCCCATCAAGCCCAAGACTCTTGGACAGAAGGAATATGTAGAGCAGATCCGCAAAAAAATGATCGTATTCGGCATCGGACCGGCAGGAACCGGTAAGACTTATCTGGCAATGGCGATGGCGGTGACTGCATTCCGCAATGAGGAAGTCAGCCGTATCATCCTTACCAGACCGGCGATTGAGGCCGGAGAGAAACTTGGTTTTCTCCCGGGAGACCTTCAGAGCAAGGTAGACCCGTATCTCCGCCCGCTTTATGATGCTCTGTATCAGATCATGGGAGCAGACAGCTTTGCCAAGAATATGGAGCGCGGGCTGATCGAGGTTGCCCCGCTTGCTTATATGCGAGGACGTACCCTTGATAATGCGTTTATCATTCTGGATGAGGCACAGAATACGACACCGGCGCAGATGAAGATGTTCCTGACACGTATCGGCTTTGGCTCCAAGGTAGTTGTGACCGGTGACGCTTCCCAGAAGGACCTTCCGAGAGACGCGGTATCCGGACTTGATGTCGCTGCCAAAGTCCTTAAGAAGATTGATGATATCGGATTCTGCCAGCTTACCAGCAAGGATGTCGTGCGTCATCCACTGGTACAGCAGATCGTACAGGCTTACGATGACTATGAGAAGAAACAGAAGCCGGCAAGACGCACCACACGCCGCAGTGAGGAGAAGAAGAAATGACCATTCAGATCGAGTATGAAACCGAACGCAAATTAGAGATCCCTTATGAGAAACTCGCCGAGAAAGTAGCATCCCATATCCTGGAACTGGAGGAATGCCCGTATGAGATCAGCGTAAACCTGGTCATCACAGACAACGAAGAGATCCGCAAGGTAAATGCGGAATTTCGTCTGATCGATGCACCGACAGACGTGCTTTCTTTCCCGATGATCCCGTTTGAGAAACCGGCAGACTATTCTGTGATCGATGAGAAGGACGAATATTTTGACCTGGATACCGATGAACTACTTCTTGGAGATGTGATGATCTCCGTAGACAGAGTTTATTCCCAGGCACAGGAATACGGTCACAGCATTGAGCGCGAGTTCAGCTTCCTGTTTGCACACAGCATGCTTCATCTTCTCGGATACGACCATATGACTCCGGAAGAAGCTGCTGTCATGGAGAAAAAGCAGGCCAAAGCCCTCGATGATCTTGGAATCACCAGATAAACAATAAATGCTCTGCCGGGAAACGGCAATAAAATATACTTGGAGAGACATAACGATGAATTACCGTGAGATGTTAAAAGACAAAAAGCGTATTGTGGTAAAGGTAGGTTCTTCCTCTCTGATCCACAAAGAAACCAATAAACTGAACCTGCGTAAACTGGAAGTGCTGGTACGTGAATTGAGCGACCTTCACAATCAGGGCAAGGATGTGGTACTGGTAACTTCCGGTGCTGTTGCGGTAGGTGCTTCCGCTCTCGGACTTCATGAGAAACCGGCTGAACTTAAGAAGAAGCAGGCATGTTCCGCAGTAGGACAGGCAAAGCTTATGATGATCTATCAGAAACTTTTTGCGGAGTACAATCAGGTTGCGGCACAGATCCTGATGACCAAGAATACTATGGTCAACAATCTGAACCGTCACAATGCCAGAAATACATTTGAGGAACTTCTGAATGTCGGGGCAATTCCGGTCGTAAACGAAAATGACTCCATTTCCAGCTATGAGCTTGAGAAACTGGAATCTTTTGGTGATAATGATACCCTGTCAGCCGTCATCGCCGGACTGATCGGAGCCGATCTTCTGATCCTGCTTTCCGATATCGACGGACTGTTTACAGATGATCCGAATGCCAATCCGGATGCAGAGTTCATCCATACGGTTGAGAAACTGGATGAGAAACTCTTAAGCATGGGCAAGGGTCCAAAGAGCAAAGTCGGAACCGGCGGAATGGCAACGAAACTTACTGCTGCCGAGATTGCTACATCTGCGGGCGCAGACATGATCATTGCAAACGGAGCAGATTTCCATATCATTCACAAGATCATGGAAGGACGTAATTATGGAACCTTGTTTGTCGGTGATAAGAAAGAAGAATTTTTCCTGATCGATTATATTGAGAAATTACTTTAAATAAAGGAGATACTTACCATGGGAATGGATAACGTAAAGATCGACCGTATCAACGCACTGGCACACAAAGCCAAGAGCGTAGGTCTTACAGAAGAAGAAAAAGCAGAGCAGGCAGAACTGCGTAAGGAATATCTCGCAGCAGTCCGCGGAAACTTAAGAGCACAGTTAAATAATATCAGCATCAAAGAAGCCGATGGTTCTGTTACAAATTTAGGTGATAAATATGGAAGAAAAAAAACTCATTAGAAAACAGATCTTCAAATTAAGAAAAGAATGTACAGACAGCCAGGTAGAGGCATGGAGCCGTCAGATCGCACAGAAGGTAGCAGAGCTTCCGGAATTTCAGTCAGCACAGAAGATTCTTGCCTATGCAGATTATAACCACGAAGTCATGACAGGTTTCATTATCGAAGAAGCATGGAAGCAGGGCAAGGAAGTCGCAGTTCCGAAAGTTGTCGGACAGGATATGGTATTCTATAAACTGACGGATTTCTCACAGCTTGAAAAGGGATATTTCGGGATCCCTGAGCCGGCGCGTGGCGAGATCGTTCAGTGGGAAGATGCCATGATGGTCATGCCGGGAGTGGCTTTTGACCCGCAGAATCACAGGGTTGGTTACGGCGGCGGCTTTTATGACCGCTTCCTTGAGAAACACCTGCAGATCAAGAGAGTGGCAGTTGCTTTTGATTTCCAGATCTTACCTTCTGTTCCGACAGAACCGACAGATATCTCGCCGGAGATTATCGTTACAGAAAATAAAATCTACCAACTCACAAAATAACAGACCTGTTTCCAGAAGGAGATTTTGACAATGAATGAAATGTTATTGCAGCTTGGAAAAAATGCCAAGGATGCCGAGACAGAGCTTCGAAATATAACAACAAACAAGAAAAACGAGGTTCTTGAGGCTGTGGCAGATCATCTTGTAGAATGTACAGAACAGTTACTCAGTGCCAATGCGATCGATGTAGAACACGGAAAGGCAAACCACATGCCGGAAGGTCTGGTGGACCGTCTGCTCCTTACCAGAGAGAGAATCGAAGGAATGGCAGAGGGACTTCGTCAGCTTGTGTCTCTCGAAGATCCGATCGGTGAAGTGACCGGAATGAAAAAACGTCCGAACGGACTTCTGATCGGTCAGAAAAGAGTTCCGCTTGGTGTTGTCGGGATCATCTATGAGGCACGCCCGAACGTTACCGCTGATGCATTTGGACTTTGTTTCAAGACTGGCAACGTTGTGATCCTCAAGGGTGGCAGTGATGCACTTCATTCAAACGAGGCGATCGTAAACTGCATCAGAGAGACTTTAGGAGCCCACGGCGTAACAGAAAATGCCATTCAGCTGATCGCAGATACTTCCAGAGAGACTGCGGCTGAGTTCATGAAGATGAACGAATATGTGGATGTCCTGATTCCAAGAGGCGGAAAGGGCCTTATTAAAGCCGTTGTGAACCAGAGCACAATCCCTGTGATCGAGACTGGTACCGGAAACTGCCACATTTATGTGGATGAGAGCGCAGATCTTGATATGGCAGTCAATATCATCCTCAATGCCAAGACACAGAGGGTCGGTGTCTGCAATGCATGCGAGTCTCTGCTTGTCCATGAAAATGTCAAAGAAAAACTTCTTCCGGTCCTTGCAAAGCGTCTTCAGGAGAAACATGTGGAGATGCGTGCAGACAAAGAAGCACAGACACTGATGCCGGGCGCAGTCGCAGCTACAGAAGAAGACTGGGGAACGGAATATCTGGATTACATTCTTTCTATCAAGGTAGTACATAATGTAGATGAGGCGATCGCACATATCAATAAGTACAATACCGGTCATTCAGAGGCGATTATCACAGAGAATTACAGCAATGCACAGAAATTCCTGGATGAAGTGGATGCAGCCGCTGTATATGTAAATGCTTCCACCAGATTCACGGATGGATTTGAGTTTGGATATGGTGCTGAGATCGGAATCAGTACTCAGAAGCTTCACGCAAGAGGACCGATGGGACTCCTTGCTTTGACAACAACCAAATATATTATCTATGGAAATGGCCAGATTCGACCATAAAAGTAAAAAAAGGTCGAACGATAATGACCAGAAATATGCATCGTTGATTTGACATTTTGGATATGCGTGTGTATAATGAAAGACAGTTTATTGATGCAAACTTTGTTTGAAGAACAGCAAATTAACGATGTTATATATTTCGTGCAGCCGGAAAGTGATTTTATGGGAATTTCGACTGTGAAATGAAGACACATGGGAGGATTTAAGTTGAGACGTAAACAATTATATGCAATGATCCTGGCAGGTGCACTTGCTACCGGTGGTGTGCCGGTTACTGCAATGGCAGCAGATGCTGCACCTGAAACAGCAGGTGAGGAAACGGGAGATTTCGGATCTTCCGAAGATACAGATAATTCTGCAGCCGAAGAACAGCCGACAGAAGCACCGGCAGAACCGACAGAGGCACCGACAGAGCCGGAACAGCCGACCGAGGCACCAGCCGAAGAACCAGCAGAGGAGCCGACAGAAGCACCAGCAGAACAGCCGGCGGAAGAAACTACAGAAACTGAGACGGTAGCAGAAGAGAATACAGCTACTGGAATTGCTATTATTAATAAGGATGCCGCTGGTAATGATGTACCAGACTATCAGCCATCTCTTCAGGCAGCAATTGATAAAGTAGAAACTGCAACAGCAGATTCAGAAGCTACGGTAATCGAGGTTTCCGATCAGCTTGCATTATTATCTACAGTTACAATAGAGAATAAGAAAGTCTGCATCCGTGCAGCGGGAGATGTTTCTATCGGAAGGGCAGATGATTCTTTTAAAGGAGATATGTTCCAGGTATCTGGAGAAAATGCTTCCCTGCAGTTTGAAGTAAAAGATGATGGCAAACTGACAGTCAGTGGTGCATTTACGGATACAAGCATTACAGCAGATGGTTCCATTGTTAAAGTGACCGATGGAAGTTTTGGACTTTTTTCAAATGTAATTCTTACCGGAAATAACAGCAGTGCAAAGGGCGCAGCAATTGACTGCACAAACGGACAGATTGCTCTTGCAGGTGGTACGATCACCGGAAATACCGGCGCAAATGGTGCTGTATACAGTGACTCCGATATTCTTGTACAGGGCACTGTTATAGTAAAAGATAATAAGATCGCGGATGTACAGGCAAACGTATATCTGGATAAGGAAGCAAAATTTATGATTACAGGTGAGCTTACAGATTCAGAGATTTCCTTTACTCATGCTAATGCAGCAGATGGCTGGCAGGTGCTTGGTGCGGCAGACAAGGTAGAATCAAGTGTTTTTGAGAGTGCTGTGACACAGTTTGGCTATGATACAGATGAGTATACTCTGAATGCAGCTGATACAACAACAAAAACAGTCACATTGAAAAAGAAGGCAGATACACCGGATCCAGATCCGGAACCGACAAAGGATTTCCTTAGCTATAAAAGTGGTACACTGAAATGGACGAGTCATACAGCAGTTTCTGTTGAACTGTCTAATACCAAGGATTGTAAGTGGTATTATACTTATGTAGATTCAGGAACAAGCGAAGCCAAAATCAAAAAGATGTATGATGCAAAACATACTACAACATCAGTTAAGGCAAATAAAGGATTTACAGTTACAGCAACAAATGTTCCGGAAAAGAATAACAAATGGCTGGTTGTTTTTGCGACATCTACTGATGGAACGACTGAAATGAAATATTTCAAACTTGACGAGGACAGCTTCAATAAAAAACGTCCGCCTAAGGAAGAGTCTTTCCTGACTTATAAAAGAGGTACTTTGAAATGGACAAATCATACTACCGTTTCTTTGGATTTTTCTACAACTCAGGATTGCAAATGGTATTATTTCTTTGTAGATGCAGATACCAGTGTAGAGACAATCCAGAACATGTATGATTCAAGCCGGGCTACAAATGCAGTAAAAGCAAATACAGCATTCACTGTCAAAGCAGAGAATGTTCCGGAGGCAGACAGTTGGCTGGTTGTTTGTGCAAAGCCTACAACTGGTAAAGCTAAGATGAGTATTTTTAAATTAAATACTCCTAGCTTTAAGACGAAACGTCCGCCTGCATCAAACAATAATACTCGTAAAGCACGTACCTATTCTGTCTCTGAACTTGCTTCCAAGAGCAAGATCACCGGTCTGGAGAATCCGCTGAAATTTACTCCGGGTACATTTTATGAGTTTTCAGTAACCGGAGCCGGTCAGAATGATGAGCCGCCGTATGTTTCCGGCGATGAAAGATGGATTCCGATGTACTGGAGTATGAAGGAAAATCCGACGGAAACTTCAGACAAGAATACTACTTTCCGAATTGGTTCTCCGAAAGGTATCAAAGATGCTAAGACTTACAACATCTATGTATTCTTCAAGAAACAGATTTACAACGGATCAGAATGGCAGGATACAGATGTAATTGAATCCGTCAAAACCCAGTTCAGCTCACAGGAACTTACAGATGCAGACCTTACCATAACCCCAACCGGAGATGGAGATGGAACAGGCGGCGGAAGCGGAAGTGGAAGCGCAACTGACGCAGAGCTGACTGCAACAGAAGCAGCAACAGAGAAAGCAAATGGTTCCAGCTCCAAGTCCGCAGTTTCTACTATGGATGAATCTCCAATCGGAACTATGGCAACACTGGCAGTACTCTCACTGCTGGCAGCCGGATATATCCTGATCCGCAAACGCAAAAAAGACATTTAATAAATCTCAAAACAAAAGATTTTACAGAGGCAGGTTCTTTTGACCTGCCTCTTTTCATATATTAATACAGGGCAGATACATGATTTTGGATAAAAAATCTGTAATAAAAGAAATATGGAGGGAAAAGATTATGCCAGATACACGATCCTGTACATATGAAGATCTTTATTATGAAATGTGGGAGATTTCCCAGAGATACAGCCAGATCGCACAGTTTCGCGTCATTGGGAAAAGTCATGATGAGAGAATGATTCCGATGGTAGAACTGGGAAAAGGGACAAATTGTATTTTCTGTCTTTCCGGGCTTACCGGACTGGACAGGCAGACACCGATGTTTCTGATCCGGATGATGCAGGAATATGTCAAAGCCTGGGAAAGTGGATGGAAGATGGAAGAAATCTATGAAGTCGGAGAAGTTCTACAAAACTGGCGTCTATGCTTCATACCGCTGCTCAATCCCGATGGTTATGAAATCTATACAGGAGATTTCCAGGCGATTCGTAATCCGATCTATCGGCAGATGCTTCGCATGCAGGAAATACCGAGTCAGGAGTATACCGGGAACAGCAGAGGCGTTGATCTCAGAAAGAACTTTCCTACACAATATTATCAGCGTAAACAGGTTATGCAGCAGCCTGCAAGTGAAAATGAGACGAAAGCATTGATCCGGATCTTTCAGGAATATCCAAGCTGTGGACTTTTATCATTTGACCATTTTCGAAATCGTATTTTGTATTTTAAACAGTCGAAATCTTTTGCAGCAAACCAGAAAAGTTATCGTCTGGCGAGACATCTCCAGAAATGCAGCAGTTACTACATGGAGAATTCCGAAAATGGCCAGGGGGATTTTTCTGTTGCAGGCCGTCCGGGAACCGGTTCGCCGGAACAGTTTTATGCAGAAATCTGCCATAAGCCGTCATTTCGGATCGAAACCCTGGAAGCAGAAGGAAAGACCAGAGAAGAGCAGCTGCAAAGCGAATATCGAAAGATCCATACCCTTCCGCTTGAGTATTTGTTTTCACTGTAGATATTCCGCTTGCACATATCAGAAATTTTTTGTACAATATATAATTGTTAGCATTTTGACCATGAAAGAATATTTTATCAGATCTGACTGATCATCGAGATATTACGAATCTATGGATAAGGAGTTATTGGAAATGACAAAAGAATCACAGAAAACAAATACCATGACTGCGGAAGAAACTGCACGTCAGAATTCTTTTATTGAACTGGCAAAGACACTTACTGCACAGAAATCAAATACACTTGGCCGCCCTCTGACTTACTGCCTGACAACATTTGGATGTCAGATGAATGAGAAACAATCCGAAGTTGTTGCAGGAATCATGGATGAGATCGGCTATCACAGACAGGATAACGAGGAAGCAGATGTCGTGATCTACAATACCTGTACTGTCCGTGAAAATGCAAACCTCAAGGTTTATGGAAGACTTGGACATCTTCACAGCCTCAAGGACAAGAATCCGGATATGAAGATCATCCTGTTCGGCTGTATGATGCAGGAGCCGCATGTTGTTGAGAAGATCAAGAAGACATACCCATTCGTAAACCTTGTTTTTGGAACCCACAATATTTTTAAATTTGCCGAGCTGTTTTATGATATGCAGCAGTCTGAACAGCAGATTGTTGATATCTGGGAAGGAACAGATCAGATTGTGGAGGATCTGCCGACAGAGAGAAACTATACTTTCAAATCCGGTGTCAACATCATGTTTGGCTGCAATAACTTCTGTAGCTACTGTATCGTGCCGTATGTTCGCGGCCGTGAGCGCAGCCGTGAACCGGAGGCAATCGTCAAGGAAGTAAAACGTCTGACAGCGGACGGCGTTTCCGAAGTCATGCTTCTTGGACAGAATGTAAACTCTTATGGCAAGACACTGGAGAATCCGGTTACTTTTGCACAGCTTCTGGAAATGCTGGAAGATATCGAGGGACTCAAAAGAATCCGTTTCATGACTTCCCATCCGAAGGATCTTTCCGATGAACTGATCGCGACGATGGCAAAGAGCAAAAAGATCTGTCATCATCTCCATCTTCCGCTTCAGTCCGGCAGCAGCCGTATTCTGAAGGTGATGAACCGCCGCTATGACAAAGAGAAGTATCTGGATCTGGTAGACCGTATCCGCACAGCAATCCCGGATATTTCCCTGACAACAGATATTATTGTTGGTTTCCCTGGTGAGACAGAGGAGGATTTCCAGGAGACACTGGATGTTGTTGCCAAATGTGGCTATGATACAGCATTTACTTTCCTGTATTCCAAACGAAGTGATACACCGGCTGCTGCTATGGAAAATCAGGTTCCGCAGGATGTGGCAAAAGAAAGATTCAACCGTCTTCTTGCCCTGGTACAGCAGGAAGGCCGCAGACGTTCCTCCAGATTTGAGGGAAGCGTGCAGGAAGTTCTCGTAGAGGAAGAAAGCAAAGAGAAGGGAATTTTTACCGGAAGAACGGAATATAATCTGCTGGTACATTTCCCGGGAAATGAATCCCTCCTTGGCAAATATGTCAGAGTCCATCTGGATGAATGCAGAGGCTTCTACTATCTGGGAACACTGGAAGAAAACGAATGAAGATTTATCTTGCCCCGTTAGAGGGAATCACGAATTACGTATATCGTAAGGCTCTTTTTGAATGCTTTGATGGATTTGACAAATATTTTATCCCGTTCATCCGTGCCAAGCAGAATCTCAACTTAAGCGGAAGGGAAAAGAAAGACCTGCTGCCGGAGAATAATGAGGGAATGTATGCAGTTCCTCAGATCCTTACGAAGAAGGCAGAGGATTTTATCCGAACAGTGGAACTTCTCAGTGAATACGGCTACCAGGAAGTCAACTTAAATCTTGGCTGTCCGTCCAAAACTGTCGTGACCAAGGGCTGCGGCGCCGGATTTCTTGACCGACCTGAGGAACTGGAACGTTTTCTGGATGAGATCTTTGCGAAGTGCAATATTCAGATCTCCGTCAAAACACGGTTGGGAATGGAAGATGCATCGGGATTTCCTGAATTGATGAAACTGTATAATAAATTCCCGATGAAAGAACTCATTATCCATCCGCGTGTGCAGAAGGATTTTTACAAAAATACTCCAAATCTGGAAATGTTTGCAGAAGCTTTTGCGATGAGTACAAATCCGGTCTGCTATAATGGTGATATTTTCTGCGTGGAGGATCATCAGAGAATCTGTGAGAGATTTCCGGAACTTGATGCAGTCATGAGCGGCAGAGGTACGCTTACGAATCCTGCCCTTGCAAGAGAGATAAGGGGTGGACAGGCTCTTACCAAAGCGGAACTTCGGAAGTTCCATGATCTGGTGTATCATACATATCGCGCAGAAGTTTCCGGCGACCGCAACGTTCTTTTTAAGATGAAAGAACTCTGGTTTTATATGGGACCGCTGTTTGCAAACAATAAAAAATATCTCAAAAAAATCAAAAAAAGTGAAAAATGCATCGTATATGAGAGCGCGGTTGCAGAATTATTTTCAAATGAAGAGCTGATTCTTTAAAGAAGAGACTTTTACTGAACAGACAACATACAGTAGAAGTCTT
The DNA here is from genome assembly GCF_003481595.1 of Blautia sp. OM07-19. Classification (NCBI taxonomy): domain Bacteria; kingdom Bacillati; phylum Bacillota; class Clostridia; order Lachnospirales; family Lachnospiraceae; genus Blautia; species Blautia sp. OM07-19. Next base: position 1,424 of record NZ_QULA01000052.1, on the reverse strand, counting down.
TTTTTGTCTGTTCAGGTTTTCCAAGGGCTTGAATCGTGATAATTTTACAATAATTTAAGCGAAGATTGATAGTTTACGGACAATAGAAGTGTTATGATGACTTTCGAAGTAAGAATAATAATCGAAAGAGGAGCGAGAATAGATGTTATATCAGCGGCCTTTGTTATAGCTGATAAAACAGATGTCAGAAGAAGCCGGGTGCGTCAGAAAGAAAAATCAGCATTTGATATCCATGACCGCGTAAATTATGCAGTTACAGATTCGAAACTTAAGATAGATGAAGAAAAATCTGTGATCGCACTAAACCTTCAGATTGATGAAAATATTTGTTCTATGTACGATTATTTTGAAATCTTTCTTGGAAGAATGATGTTCTGCAGGAAGTCTGCTGAAATTCTTGGGACAACTTTTAAGCTGACAGTAAATGGAAGAAAAGTTTTGTAAAAATTTTCTGTCTGAATCGTTCTTCCGTAAAGAAAAAGGCGGCTGACATGAAACAGCTCATGTCGGTCGCCTTTTCTTCGTAAAATATTGGGCTCTTAATAATAAGTTTCTTCCTGGACAAGATTCTCCTCAAACAAGCCGGAGGAATCATCCGAAGAATCGGAACCACCGGTGTCATAATCGGTCTGGACATCACCGGAACTGCTGTCATCATGAGAAGAGTCGGATCCGTCATCGGTCGGATAAGTGATCTGATCGGAAGTATTGTAATCACCGGAGTTATCGTCTTCGTTGATGTAATCATCCGAAGAAGTGTTATCATCATGGGAAACATCAGAACTTCCATCATCATTCTGGGTGGTATCTGCATCAGAGGAGGATGTGTCAGAACTTCCAGAATCATCAGAGGTATCGTAGTCATAATTGCTGTCCTCGGAATAGATCGTAAATCCGGCATCCTCCGCTTCGGACTGCTTCTCGGCTTCTGCCTCGGCAGCTGTCTCGGGTGCTTCCTTAAAGGTGCTGGTGGCACGTGCCCGGAGAATACTGGCATCCTTGGGGACAACAGCATAGACCATAACCATCGCACAGCAGAAACATGCAGTCATGATTCCAATTTTTATCTCGTCTTTGTATTTCATAGTTATTCCTTCTTTGTACCTGTTTTTACAGTAAGTATACCATGGATCGGACAAAAATTGTAATAAAAATTATTCCAGTTTTTTTGATGAATTTGCATATATAAAGTTATTTTATTAAAAAAATTGACAGCATATTGCCTGAAAGCGTATAATAAAGCTAATCATTTTTGATGATCTGGGGGGATTTACAGTGCTGACGGGAAATTTGCAGATCAAAAAACTAAGCCATTATTTTCTTATCACAATACTGTGGTGTTTGTGTGTGGGAGTTCTGGCTTTTTTTAGGACAATAAGCGGGAATCCTCGGCAATTCAATTACCGAGATGAAAGCGTAGGATT
>NZ_QULA01000051.1:0-14722 GCF_003481595.1 Blautia sp. OM07-19 | reverse complement strand
GGATTCTTTGCGCATTTACAGGTTTTCATATAATTTATTTGAAGTAGCACAATAGGTTACTTTATTTTTCTATATCATCAAAGTTTTCTGCAGTGGTGATCTCATTTACCTGTGTGCAGAGAGGTTCAAAGTCTTTTTTGATAGTTTCTAAATCAAGTCCAAGCCCTTCACAGGTCTCTGTATTTACTGTTGCAGTTCCGTTGTCAAATGTTTCAACAGCTGTCTCGGCCGGTTTCGCCCCATCTACCAGAATGTCTGCGATCATATCAGCAGTCTTCTGTCCAAGGTTCGCATAATCGACACCATAACCTACAAATGCACCGTTCAGTGCAAAGGAATCTGCTCCTGTATAATGTGGGATTCCCGCATCAATAAATTTTTCATAAATAGAAAGCTCTGCTGTCATGATGGTATTATCTGTAGGTGTAAAAACTGCATCCACACCGTCAGCGATCAGTGCCTCTGCTGCAAGCTGAACTTCATCTGTTGTAGTTCCGGTACGCTCAACGTATTCGATACCTTCTTTGTCCAGATAATCCTTAGCTTCCTGGATTGCTGTTGTGGAGGAATCCTGTCCTACATCATAGAGAAGTCCGATCTTCTTTACATCCGGATTCTGCGCCTGGATCAGTTTCATGATAGAAGAAGTATCCAGATAGTCGCTGGTTCCTGTAGTATTTGCACCTGGAGCATCCAGAGAATCTACAAGTCCGGATCCTACCGGGTCAGATACTGCGGAAAATACGACCGGTGTCTCGGTTCCTTCTGTTGCAGACTGCATACGCATCGCTACCGGTGTTGCCACACCAACCATCAGGTCTACGTTGTCAGCCTGAAAATCGGAAATGATCTGTTCCATAACGCTGGCATCTGCATTACAGTTATCATAAGATACATCAAAGGTGACACCTTTTTCTTCGCCGAGCTCCTCAAGGCGGGACTGGATGTTATCTACGATCTGGTTCAGGGAGGCATCATCTACATAGTTACAGATACCTATTTTGAAATCATCCGCCATTACCGGTGAAGCCATCATCACACTGGCTGCTACTGCTGCTGCGATTACTAACATTCTTTTTTTCATAGTCTTTTTCCTCTCTCTTTCTGCATTTTATGCGTTACTGTTCACTTTGTTCACAGTACTTTTATGTTCCATGAGAAAAAAAGAACCGTCCCAAGCTATGCTTGAGACGGTAATAATTTCTTATTATCGCGGTACCACTCAAATTGACGTATCGTCCACTTTCTCATGTACAAACATACACTCCTGATTGATAACGGGTTCGGTTCCCGTCAGTGCCTACTCTCTGGATTCAAATTTCGGACTGCCCTCGGAAGGCCATTCGATCATCCGCTTCATACAGGCTTCCACCAGTACCTGCTCTCTGGAATGTTGCCGGATCATTTACTCTTCTTCCTCATCGGTTTTGTTGTTTTATACTTTACCACACGAAATTCTCCCTGTCAATCATTTTTTGACTTCTTCGAGATTTTTTCACTGTCAAAGGTATCGCAATTAATCCTGCCTTAGTTCTTGAAGCTGTGGATCGGAGCCGGGATACGTCCGCCTCTCTCTACAAATGCCTCACAGGAGAACTGGTTTACTGGCATGATCGGTGCATAACCAAGGAGTCCGCCAAACTCTACGGTCTCGCCTACGCCCTTGCCGATCACCGGGATCACTCTGACTGCTGTTGTCTTCTGGTTGATCATACCGATCGCAGATTCATCTGCAATGATTCCGGCGATGGTAGATGCCTTGGTATCTCCTGGGATTGCGATCATATCAAGACCTACAGAGCAGACACAGGTCATAGCTTCGAGTTTCTCAAGTGTCAGTGCACCAAGATTTACAGAATCGATCATTCCCTGATCCTCGCTGACCGGAATGAACGCACCGCTTAATCCGCCGACTGCCTGAGCTGCCATAACGCCGCCCTTCTTGACCTGGTCGTTCAAAAGTGCAAGAGCTGCTGTGGTTCCCGGTGCTCCTACTCTCTCAAGACCGATCTCCTCAAGGATCTCAGCAACACTGTCGCCGATCGCCGGTGTCGGAGCCAGGGAAAGGTCAACGATGCCGAACGGCACACCAAGACGTTTGGATGCTTCCTGTGCAACAAGCTGGCCTACACGTGTTACCTTGAACGCGGTTCTCTTGATCATCTCACAGAGTGTCTGGAAGTCTGCTCCACGAACGGATTCCAGAGCTGTCTTGACAACGCCAGGGCCGCTGACACCAACGTTGATGATGCAGTCTGCCTCTGTTACGCCATGGAAAGCTCCTGCCATGAACGGGTTATCATCCGGCGCATTGCAGAATACGACCAGTTTCGCGCAGCCAAGGGAATCCTGATCTCTGGAAGCTTTTGCTGTCTCCAGAACGATCTCGCCCATTAATTTGACCGCATCCATGTTGATACCGGTCTTGGTGGAACCAACATTTACAGAACTGCACACGCGTTCTGTCACAGCAAGTGCCTGCGGGATAGAACGGATCAGAAGTTCCTCTGCCGGTGTCATTCCCTTGCTTACAAGTGCAGAATATCCGCCGATGAAGTTGACTCCGATGGTCTTGGCAGCTCTGTCAAGAGTTTTGGCAACGGATACGAAATCCTCGGTGGAGTGACATGCCACGCCGCCTACGAGAGCGATCGGTGTCACGGAAACTCGTTTGTTTACAACCGGGATTCCAAACTCTGTTGCAATCTTATCACCGGTAGCTACGAGGTCTTTTGCCTTTGTGGTGATCTTGTCATAGATTTTCTGGTTCATAGTGTCAAGGTCACTGTCGATACAGTCCAGAAGGCTGATTCCCATGGTGATGGTACGCACATCCAGATTCTCCTGCTCGATCATTTTGTTTGTTTCGTTTACTTCAAAAATATTTATCATGTCGGTGCTCCTTTGTATAAGGTTTATCAAGGTTTTAGATTCTGTGCATTACATTGAAAATATCTTCATGCTGGCAGCGGATCACTACACCGATCTTGTCGCCGATTTCAGAAAGTTCCTTTGAAATAGTTGCAGCATCCTTCTCTGAACCGCTGGTGTCTGCAATCATCATCATGTTAAAATACCCCTGTACGATAGTCTGGGAAATATCCAGAATGTTTACGTTGTTGTCTGCAAGATAGGTACATACCTTTGCAATGATTCCTACGGTGTCATTTCCTACTACTGTAATGATTGTTTTTTTCATGACTTTCTCCCTTTCTCTTATACGGTAACTGCCTCAGAAGCAAAATTTCTGTGCGCTACCTGAATTCTGAAATCTTTTGATTTGTAAGGGTTGTCTCCCAGTGTTACCTCTGAACATACAGTCTCGTAAGCAAGTTCTTCGTAATTATTTTCCCTGCTCAAATGTCCAAGAAAAATTGCCTTCATGTTGTCATGGAGGAGACGGCACAGAAGCCTGCCTGCATTTTCGTTGGACAGATGCCCTCTGTCACCCAGAATCCTCTGTTTCAGGTAATAAGGGTATCTGCCTACCTGAAGCATCCGGATATCATGGTTTGCTTCCAGAAGAAGGGCATCCAGATTCTGAAGATTTTCGACAATATACTCATCATATTTACCAAGATCCGTCGCGATCCCTACGGAGCTGTCTCCACATTCCACGCGGTAGCCAACAGGCTGTGCCGCATCGTGGGGGATGCCAAACGGATTGATGGTCAGATCTTTGACATGAAAAGCTTCATCCTCCCGAATCTCATGAAAGATCCCCTCAGGAAGTTTTCCCAGGGATCCGCTCTCCAGCATTGCATCTATCGTCCCTTCCGTCGCATAGACCGGAAGTCCGTATCTGCGCGCGATCACTCCAAGTCCCTTGATGTGATCAGAATGCTCATGGGTGATCAGGATCCCGTCCAGGTCGCGTCCGGTAAGGTCAATGCTGTTAAGCCCTGCCTCCATCTTCTTCCCGCTAATCCCGATATCCACCAGCATATGTGTCTGCTCAGATCCTATGTAAATACAATTTCCGCTGCTGCCGCTTGCAATACTGCAAAATCTCATAATGCCCTGATCCCTTCTTCGATCTGACGCCATGTTTCGTCCAGATCTCCATTATTCTGTATGATATAATCCGCATGTTCCCGGAAAAATCCTTCCGTTGCCTGACGTGCGATGATGTTTTCGGCTTTCTCTCTTGTGTAGCCGCGGCTGCTCATCAGACGTTCGATCCGGATTTCCTGGTCTGTATGAATATACCATACTTTGTCACAAAATGCATCATAATGATCTTCCAGAAGAAGTGCAGCCTCCACTATCATGAGCGTATAGCCTGCCTTTTTTTGTTCTTCGATCTTATCCAGAATATAGCTTTTTACAGCCGGATGGATGATATCATCCAGTTTCTGCCGCATTTCTTCATGGGCAAATACTACATCAGAAACCATCTTCCGGTCAATGGTTTTATCATTTTTTATGATTTGTTTTCCAAATAATGCAATCACCTGCCCATAGCAGATGCCGCCCGGCTCCATGACAAGATGACCGATCTTGTCCGCCTGGAGCACACAGGCATTGTATTGTTTTTCGAGATGGTCAAGGACAGTGCTCTTGCCGGCACCGACCCCGCCAGTGATTCCTATGATCTTCATTTTATTTTGCCTCATACCAGTTTTCGCCTTCGTGCATGTCGATCTCAAGCTCCACGGAGAGATGTGCAGCACCCTTCATTTCTTCTTCCAGGATCTTTGAAACGGTTTCGATCTCTTCTTTCTTTGTCTCGATCAGAAGCTCATCGTGTACCTGAAGGACAAGCCTTGACTCCAGTCCTTCCTGTTTCATCCTCTCATAGACGCGGTTCATCGCAATCTTGATGATATCTGCCGCACTTCCCTGGATCGGGGAGTTCATCGCCACTCGTTCGCCAAAAGACCGCTGCATGAAATTACTGGATTTCAATTCCGGTATCGGGCGGCGGCGTCCGAGCATGGTGGACACATAGCCTTTTTCTTTGCCCGTTGCAACGAGTTCATCCAGAAATCCCTTGATCTTTGGATAAGTTTCAAAATATTTCTCGATATAGGCAGCCGCCTCTTTGCGGGTGATGCTTAAGTCCTGACTGAGTCCGAAGGAGCTGATCCCATATACGATACCAAAGTTGACCGCCTTGGCGTTTCTTCGCTGCAGTGGTGTCACTTCGTCAAACGGAACGTGGAATACCTGAGATGCTGTCAGGCGGTGGATATCCTGTGCCTCTCTGTATGCCTGGATCAGCTTCTCGTCCCCGGACATATGCGCGAGTACTCGAAGTTCGATCTGCGAGTAGTCTGCATCCAGAAATACAAAACCATCTTCCGGCACAAAAACTTTGCGGATCAGCCGTCCGAGTTCCATTCTGACCGGAATGTTTTGAAGGTTCGGCTCCGTACTGCTGATACGTCCCGTCGCTGTGATCGTCTGGTTAAAGGTGGAATGGATCCTTCCATCCGGTTCGATCACGGCACTCAGTCCGTCTGCATAAGTGGATTTGAGTTTCGCAAGCTGGCGGTATTCCAGGATATTTTTGATGATTTCATGTTCCGGTGCAAGTTTCTCAAGGATATCTGCGGCTGTAGAATAACCTGTTTTTGTCTTCTTGCCGCCCGGGATCCCCATTTTTTCGAACAGAATCACACCGAGCTGTTTCGGGGAGTTGATGTTGAATTCTTCTCCTGCCTGCTCCCAGATCATTTTTTCCAGTTCCTGGATGCGGACGCTTAATTTTTCTCCGTAGCTCTTTAATTCTTCGCCCTTGACACGGATTCCCCACTCTTCCATGGAATTCAGGGTAAATACCAGCGGAAGCTCGATCTCTGTGTAGACTTTCCACATTTCCGTCTCGTGGAGGGTTTTTTCGATCGGTCCTCTGGACGCCAAAGCTGTATATGCCACATAGCAGGCGTAGGTCCCCAGTCCTTCGGAGGATTTTTCCCAGGCTTTTTGGATGCTGTCCTTGCCAAGAAGGTCCTCACGGGTCGGAAGGAGTTTCCCATCGAGATATTCCTTTGCCACGTCGTCGAAAGTGTAGGAAGATTTCAGCGGATTCAGAAGATATACACCGATTCCTGTATCAAACACATGGGAAGTTTCTGTAAGTTTCACATGTTTCAGAACGCTCTTGACATCCATGCAGCAGAGGACCGTCGTGTCGGCGAGTTCTTTTAATTTACCGCAGAGATAGTCGCCTGTCATAAGCCCCTGCGCCGGAATATGATAAACTTCCTCTTCCTCCAGTGCGATCCCGACTCCGTAAACGTCTTCCCTGTCACAGAGAAGTTCTACGCCGACATAAGGCTTCGCTGCTGCCTTCTGGAAAAGTGCCTCTGCCCCAGAAAGGTCTTCGCAGGTAAAAAAGTCATCTGTCATCGTCTGCTGTGACACACTTGCCGCATCAAAACGGCTCAAAAGGTTCTTGAATTCCAGACGTTTGCAAAGTTCGTAAGCTTCCGGCGTATAAAGATCCTGAAGCCTTGCCTCCTCGTAGGCAAATTCCAGCGGGCTGTCCGTGTTGATCGTTGCCAGGGTCTTGCTTAAGACTGCCAGATCGTAGTGCTCCCTGAGAGATTCCTTCGCCTTGTTTGGCTTCACTTCCTCGAGATGCTCGTGTGCATTCTCAATGGAGCCATACTGTACGATCAGTTTGGTCGCTGTTTTCTCTCCGACACCCGGGATCCCCGGGATATTGTCGGCGGAGTCTCCCATCAGGGCCTTGAGCTCAATGATCTGCGGCGGTGTTACCTGATATTTCTCCAGAACCTGCTCTGCATGGAAATTCTCGATCGTTGTCTTGCCCCGGGATGTCTTTGGCAGACGGATCATAATCTTGTCTGTCGCAAGCTGGAGAAGGTCACGGTCTCCGGAAAGGATTGTGACATCCATCCCCTGTTTCTCACTTCGGAACGCCAGTGTGCCAAGAAGGTCATCTGCCTCATATCCTGCCATGGATACGGTCTTGACTCCCATGGACGTGAGTACTTCCCGGATCAGAGGTACCTGCTCACGCAGTTCTGACGGCATCGGCTTTCTCGTGCCTTTGTATGCCTCGTACATCTTATGGCGGAACGTCGGCTCATGAAGGTCAAACGCAACAGTCAGATAATCTGGTTTTTCCTCCTCAAGAATGCGGAAAAGGATATTCAAAAATCCATAAACCGCGCCTGTATGTTTCCCCTCTGAATTGGTCAGATCCGGAAGCCCATAAAAAGCGCGGTTCAGTATGCTGTGTCCATCTATCAATAATATTTTTTCACTCAAGTTTCTGTCCTCCTGTTACATTTTGGCTCACACTCGATGCTCTTTATTTCCCTAATATAGCAAAGATCACAAACACGCACAAGGCCACAGCGGCTGCCATGCAGATAAGCCCCAGCGTAAAACGAATCCCCCTCTTCTGCCGGATAGAGCGTCTGGATCTCCGGATCTCCTGCTCCAGAAGTTTCTTAAAGTCAAGGACTGTCCCGTCCTCCTTCTCATCAAGCTGCTGCATTGCCTCATGTACGATAAAATAAGTCTCCAGTTCATCATAGCAGGAGGGACAGGTCTCTATATGATCCAGAAATTCCTCCAGTTCATTCACAGACAGACTGTGATCGATAAAACGTGTGACCATACTCTCTGCTGTTCTGCAATCCATTCCCGACACCGACTGCACCTCCCTTATTTCTGTCTGGCTGCCCATTCCGACCGGGCAGTATTCATTCTTCTTCGTAGTATAGCATAAAAAAAGACAGTTCTCAACGAATTTCGCCGGAACTGTCTTCTGTTCTTCTGCCGCACGCTCAAAATAGCGGTGTCTTTTATTCTTTTGTAAGGCTTACACCCGGGATCTCTGACGGAGCCTCAAGGATCTTCATGAATTCTTCGCCTGTGATCGTCTCATGTTCATAGAGATACTTCGCCAGCTCATGAAGCTTGCCGATATTATCCTGAAGGATCTTGAGCGCCTTCTCATGCTGGGTGCGGACAAGGTCTACAACCTTCTTGTCCAGAAGTGTCTGTGTCTCAAAAGAGCATGCAAGGCTGGAATCGCCGCCAAGATACTGGTTGCTGACTGTTTCCATCGCAACCATATCAAAATCATCACTCATACCATAGCGTGAGATCATCGCTCTTGCGATCTTGGTCGCCTGCTCGATATCGTTGGATGCTCCGGTTGTGATGGAGTGGAAGATCAGCTCCTCCGCCGCACGTCCACCGGTGAATGTAGCGATCTTGTTTTCCAGTTCTTCTTTGGTCATGAGGTAGTGTTCCTGCTCATCGACCTGCATGGTGTATCCAAGCGCACCGGAAGTACGCGGGATGATCGTGATCTTGTGGACCGGTGCGGACTCTGTCTGCTTCGCAGCGACCAGCGCATGCCCGATCTCATGGTAGGATACGATCAGTTTCTCCTTGTTGGAAAGCACACGGTTCTTCTTCTGATAACCGGCGATAACAACCTCGATACTCTCCTCGAAGTCTGCCTGTGTTGCGAACTTACGTCCGTCACGGACAGCACGGAGAGCTGCCTCATTGACGATGTTGGCAAGTTCTGCACCGGAAGCACCTGCTGCTGCCTTGGCGATCTCGTCAAATCTGACGGTATCTGCAATCTTGATCTTCTTCGCATGGACTTTGAGGATCTCCTCACGTCCCTGGATATCTGGAAGTTCTACAGGGATCCTCCGGTCAAAACGTCCCGGACGGAGAAGTGCCGGGTCCAGGGAATCCGGGCGGTTTGTTGCGGCAAGGATCACAACACCCTTGGAGCCGTCAAAACCATCCATCTCTGTCAGAAGCTGGTTCAGTGTCTGCTCACGCTCATCGTTACCGCCTGTGAATCCGGCACCGTCACGCTTCTTACCAATGGTATCGATCTCATCGATGAAGACAATACAAGGTGCTTTCTCATTCGCCTGTTTAAAAAGGTCACGGACCTTGGCGGCACCCATACCAACAAACATCTCTACAAACTCAGAACCGGAGATAGAGAAAAATGGTACTTCTGCCTCACCTGCAACAGCCTTGGCAAGAAGGGTCTTACCTGTTCCTGGAGGGCCTACAAGGAGGGCACCTTTTGGCATGGAAGCTCCGATCTCTGTATATTTGTGCGGATTGTGGAGATAGTCAACGATCTCTGTCAGAAGCTCCTTCGCCTCGTCCTCTCCTGCCACATCAGAAAACTTGATCCCTGTGGATGATTTGACGTAGACTTTGGCATTGCTCCTTCCAAAGGACATCGCTCCTCCAGGGCCGCCGCCCATGGATGCCATCATCTTCTTGCTGAGCCAGCGTCCGATAAAGATAAAGATCACGATCGGCACTACATAGCTCAAAAGAAGTGTCATAAAGATAGACGGGCTCTCAGGAAGTACTTCGTCCATGGTCACATCTGCATCCAGCAGACGGTTTACAAGATCCGGGTCGTCCATTTTGACGGTCTTGCAGAGAACGGCATCGTCTGAATCCTCGGAGCCGATCTCATAGTAAATATAATTTTCTTCTACTGTGGCCTTGGTGACTTCACCCTTCTCCACGCTCTGTATGAAAGTAGAATAATCTGTCTTCTGCACGCTTCGTTCCTGCACTGCCGGAACTACGAGCATGTTCAGAAGAATGATAATGATACCGGCAATGATGTAATAGACATACATTGGTATCTTTTCTGGTTTCTTGTTACCAAATTTCATTTATCTTCTGTCCTCCATCTCTTCGAAATCATTCGGTATATTCAGCATTCCCGTATTCTTTCGAAATCATTTATGTCATGTACCATACCATTTTTTTCATGGTTATTCAATGTTCATTGTATGAATTTTTATAAACTTTTCATAAAGCGTTTTTCGACTGGAAGTTATTTAAGGGCAGAAAAAAGCTCCCTGAACCATTCAGAGAGCTTCTGTAAGTGCCGCTGGCCGGACTCGAACCGGCACGGTTTCCCGCTTGATTTTGAGTCAAGTGCGTCTGCCAATTCCGCCACAGCGGCACAAGAACCGAAAATTATATTATCATAATTTCCGGTTCCCTGCAAGTGTTTTTTGGAATTATCTGTAATAATAACAAAAATTATTTGTAAAGTTTATCTTCGTCCTCAAGAAGTTTCTCATAGATCGGGAAGCTGTCGAAAGTTGCAAAATAATCCTTCGGTGTCTCTGCTCTTCGGATCATCTCGAAGCTTCCATCCTCATGGAGAAGGATCTCTGCGGATTTGAGTTTACCATTGTAATTGTAACCCATTGCAAATCCGTGTGCTCCTGTATCGTGGATTACAAGCAGGTCGCCCATCTCGATCTCCGGAAGGTAACGGTCGATCGCAAATTTGTCGTTATTCTCGCAGAGAGATCCTGTGATGTCGTAGAGATGATCGCATGGTTTGTCCTCTTTGCCCATAACGGTGATATGATGGTATGCACCATACATAGCCGGACGCATCAGGTTTACTGCGCAGGCATCTACACCGACATATTCTTTGTGGGTGTGTTTCTCATGGATGGCTTTTGTTACCAGGCAGCCATACGGTCCCATCATGAAACGTCCAAGTTCTGTGTAGATCGCAATGTCGTCCATTCCAGCCGGAACAAGAACTTCCTCATATACCTTGCGGACACCTTCACCGATCACTCGGATATCATTCGGAGTCTGATCTGGTCTGTACGGGATTCCGATTCCACCGGAAAGATTGATGAACTTGATGTCTGCTCCTGTCTCTTCGTGAAGTTTTACTGCCAGTTCGAACATTACTTTTGCAAGCATCGGATAATACTCATTTGTTACGGTATTGCTGGCAAGGAATGCATGGATACCGAAATTCTTGGCTCCTTTGGATTTGAGGATACGGAAAGCATCAAAGATCTGCTCTGTTGTCATTCCGTATTTTGCATCTCCAGGGTTGTCCATGATATCATTGCTGATCTTGAACACACCGCCCGGATTGTAACGGCAACTGATCGTCTCCGGGATCTTGCCTACAGCACGCTCTACTGCTTCGATATGTGTGATATCATCCAGGTTGATGATTCCGCCGATCTCATCTGCATAACGGAATTCTGCTTCCGGAGTATCGTTGGAAGAGAACATGATATCACCTTTTTTGCATCCGATCGCCTTGGAAAGCATCAGCTCTGTCATGGAAGAGCAGTCGCAGCCACAGCCGTACTCCTGAAGGATCTGGATCAGATACGGGTTCGGAGTTGCCTTTACAGCAAAAAATTCTTTGAAGCCTTTGTTCCATGCGAATGCTTCTTTTAATGCTTTTGCATTCTCGCGGATTCCTTTTTCATCGTAGAGATGAAACGGTGTCGGATACTGTGCTGTAATCTCTTTCAGCTTGTCTAATGTTACAAACGGCTCTTTTTTCATAATGTATATCTCCTCGTTTTTATTATTACCTGTTATTTCACATGCTGATGCGTAAACAGATGATCCTGACAATACTCATAATTTCCATTGCATTTGGAACAGAATCTGAATTCCAGGTTCGGATCGTCCTTCTCTGTTCTGCCGCAGATTGCGCATTTGTGCTTGGTGATACCTCCTGTTGCCGGATTGACTCTGCTCTGTGCGACCGCTTTCTTGAACTCTCTTCTTCTGTGAACTTCCTTAGGATTATATCGCTGCATGTTTCTTGTGCTGAAGAAGAACAGCACGAAGTTCAGAAGAGAGGCTATGATCGGAACTACATATACCCAGAGTCCCATTCTCAGATAAGTGATCATATCGTAGAGAACCATCACACCATAGACGATTGCCATCCATTTCATCTTGATCGGGATCACAAACCACAGAAGGATCTGCATATCCGGATAACTAAGGGCATATGCCAGAAATACTGATAAACTTATATAATAAGTATTAAATAAAGATCCAATTCCATAGGCCCCTGTTATAAAATAGAGAATAAATGCGCCGATCACAGAGAATAAAATTCCCGAAAATATATAAAGCGTATAACGGAAACTTCCCCAGGTACGTTCCAATGATGTTCCGATAGGATAATAAAAAAACACAATAGCAATCACAAACCAGAGAACATTACTCATGCTTGGCGGATAAATCACCCATGTTATAATACGCCATATCTGTCCTCGCAAGATCAATGCCGGTTCCAGACTCAGCAGACTCAGCAGACTTGGATTAAAATAGGCAAGAAAATACCCCACCACATAACAGATGATCACATACATCGTCAGGTTCTCAACCCCGAATCGTCCAAACTTACGTTCCAGTTTATCAATCCAATTCATAAAATCACTTTTTCTCCTTTTCAGTCATTATACTGTTTGGAAAGATGAATCCCCCTGCTAGAAATGTTAGAAATATTTCTTTTTTGACAGGAAGATCGCCGCCACGATACTTGCCACGATCGAAAGCAGTATGACGATCAGGAATCCCCACTGTATGCTGGAAAACGGCATACCTGAGGGATTCAGATTCATTCCATAAGCGCTGAACACGATCGTCGGGATACTCATAACGATCGTGATCACAGACAGGATCTTCATGACGTCATTCAGGTTGTTGGAAATAACTGACGCAAACGCATCCATCATGTTGGCAAGGATACCACTGTAGATATTCGCCATCTCGATCGCCTGCGTGTTCTCGATGATAACATCCTCAAGAAGTTCGGTGTCCTCCGGATACTTCTTGATGCTCTCGATCTTGATCAGTTTCTCCAGAACAGCTTCATTGGAACGAAGAGATGTCGTAAAGTATACCAGTGATTTCTCCAGTTCCAGAAGCTCGATCAGCTCCTGATTTCGCGGTGAAAAGTGTAGTTTCTCCTCCACCTGTTCACTCTTCTTGTCAATAATACGCAGATAGCGCAGGTACATACTTGCATTTCTGTACAAGATCTGCAGGATAAAACGTGTCTTCATATAAGTAAAGAAATTGCGGACACGCCCTTCCATAAATCTCGTCAGTACCTGTGTGTCTTCCAGGCAGATCGTAAAGATCATTTTGTCTGTGACAATGATACCAAGCGGAATAGTACCATACCAGTCCTTATCATTACGCTCCTCGATCATCGGGACATCCACCAGGATCAGTGTGTAAGTGTCCTCTACCTCGATACGGGAACGCTCTTCCTCATCCAAAGGAGCTCGCAGGTCGTCGACCTCAATCTGGAACTGTTCTGAAATTTCAAAAATCTCTGTCGCTGTCGGATTTGTCAGTGCAACCCAGCAGCCGTCCTGCGGTTCCTGAATCTCATGGATCGCTCCATCTGATGTTCGAAACATTCTAACCACGATTCCACTCCCCTTCCACTCTTATTTGTCTGTTACTGCTCATTTCATTCACAGCAACTTTTGTTAACCCATAGGTCAAACACAATTTTCATTATAAGTTGTGTGTTGTTCTTTGTCAATTCCAACCGTTTTGGATTTACACAATTTTAATAGAAGCACCGGAAACCTTGTCTATCCTGTTGTTTTTCACGGGTTAACGTGTTAAAATATGGTTGTCTGCATGGTTTTTACCATATCGGACAGTATATTTCAGGAAGGAATCATATATTTATGAATAAATCAAGTTTTGGGAATCATTTTACCGTTACCACCTGGGGAGAATCCCATGGCAAGGCTCTCGGAGCTGTCGTAGACGGCTGCCCTGCCGGTCTTTCTCTCAACGAAGAAGATATCCAGAAATTCCTTGACCGCCGTAAGCCTGGTCAGAGCCGCTACACCACCGCACGTAAGGAAGGCGATCTTGTAGAGATCCTCTCTGGTGTCTTTGAGGGAAAAACAACCGGAACTCCGATCTCACTCATAGTCAGAAACACAGACCAGCGTTCCAGGGATTACGGCAACATCGCTTACACCTATCGTCCGGGACATGCCGATTTTACGTTTGATGCCAAATATGGTTTCCGTGATTACCGCGGAGGCGGCCGTTCTTCAGGACGTGAGACGATCGGTCGTGTGGCAGCAGGGGCGATCGCAGCAAAGATTCTTGAAACTCTCGAGATCTCTTTCTACACCTACACCAAATCTATTGGACCTGTAAAGATCGAAAGTTTTGATGCAGAAGAGATCAGCAAAAACGCTTTCTATATGCCGGACGCCAAGGCAGCCGAGGCAGCAGGGGCTTATCTAGAAGAATGCATGAAGAATCAGGACAGCGCAGGCGGTATCATCGAATGCCGAATCAAAAACGTTCCTGCCGGTCTCGGAAATCCGGTCTTTGAAAAACTGGACGCCGTTCTTGCCGAGGCAGTCATGTCGATCGGTGCTGTCAAAGCGGTGGAGATTGGCGATGGAATCCAGGTTTCTGCGATGAAAGGCTCCGAGGACAACGATGGTTTCCATATGGAAAACGGACAGATCACCAAGAATTCCAATCACGCCGGCGGCATTATGGGTGGAATGAGTGACGGAAGTGAGATCATCCTCCGCGCTGCGGTCAAACCGACCCCATCGATCAGCCAGCCACAGAATACCGTCACAGACAGCGGAGAGGAAACTTCTCTTGAGATCCATGGCCGCCATGATCCTGTTATCGTGCCGAGAGCCGTTGTTGTTGTAGAGTCCATGTGCGCCCTGGCGATCGTGGATGCACTTTTTTCCAATATGACATCCCAGATGGATCGTATTCAGGAATTTTACCAGAAATAATATTCAAAAACTTCCCATACCATATCGGTGTGGGAAGTTTTTGGATTTACCAGATGTTTCAAACACATATATTGGCTAGTCTGATCGAGTAGGAGACGGCTTTTGCCGCCGACCTCTCACACCACCGGACATGCGGTTCC
>NZ_QULA01000050.1:16028-17444 GCF_003481595.1 Blautia sp. OM07-19 | reverse complement strand
TTGAATAACTGCGCGCCGCATTCTCGTTACTTCCAGTGATGAGTTAGGCGCGCAAATTTTTTACAAAAAAACATAAAAGGGAGTTTTATTGGACCTAAAAAGAGTTATAATAGAATAGGAAGGAACAAATAGGACTTATTTATGCCAGTACAAGTCAGAAAGGCAGGAAGCAACTGTGAAGATAATATCCAGCTATGGCGTAGAATTACGAAAACAGAATATCCCGATTCGTCAGACACTGGATGTTTACAGGGCTGCAGTCAGCTATCTGACAGAGGTCTATGCACAGGTATGGGAAGAGCTGGAAAGGATCCCGGGAACAAAGAAACGTTTCAATGAAGCAGAACACCTGATACATACAACGAAAAAGAATCAGGCTCGTTTTGATTTTGATATTCGATTTCCAAAGATGCCCTCCTATCTGAGAAGGGCATCTATCCAGAATGCCCTGGGAAGTGTGTCTTCTTACAAAACCCGACTGGGTTTGTGGGAGAAAACAGACCGGTTAGAAGGAAAACCGAGACTTGTATATGAGAACCATGCTATGCCGGTTTTTTACCGTGATGTGATGTACCGGGAGGATGAAGGCGGGAAGGACGCTGCTTATCTGAAATTATATGATGGACATGACTGGAAGTGGTTCCATGTACGGTTGAGTCATACCGACATGGAGTATCTGAGAAAGAACTGGTCCGGGAAAAAGGCATCTGCCCCGACACTGGAGAAAAGGCACAGGAAATATTTTCTGCGTTTTTCTTATACAGAAGATGTGATACTTGCGAAAATACCAGCCAAAGAACAGATCATCTGCAGTGTGGATCTGGGAATCAATACCGATGCAGTCTGTACCATTATGCGGTCGGATGGAACTGTCCTGGGAAGAAAGTTTATCAACTTCCACAGTGAAAAAGACCGGATGTACCGTGTGCTGGGACGGATACGGAGATTCCAGAGAGAACATGGATCTGTACAGGCAAAGAGCAGATGGGCTTATGCAAAACGCCTGAATATAGAACTGGGCAGGAAGATTGCAGGAGCAGTTACAAAATATGCAAAAGAGAACCATGCAGATATAATTGTCTTCGAATACCTGGAGATAAAAGGAAAGATATCCGGGAAAAAGAAACAGAAACTGCATCTGTGGAGAAAACGGGATATCCAGAAACGCTGTGAACATCAGGCACACAGAAACAGAATGCGGATATCGAGGATCTGTGCATGGAATACCAGCAGGCTTGCGTATGATGGAACCGGAACAGTTATCCGTGATCCGGGAAACCACAGCCTGTGTGTATTCCAGACAGGAAAACGATATAATTGTGACTTATCAGCATCGTACAATATTGGAGCAAGATACTTTATCAGAGAACTTTTAAAACCCCTTCCGGTAACGGAAAGGTCTTTGCTGGAGGCAAA
>NZ_QULA01000050.1:0-16018 GCF_003481595.1 Blautia sp. OM07-19 | reverse complement strand
CCCCTTCCGGTAACGGAAAGGTCTTTGCTGGAGGCAAAAGTCCCTGCAGTAAAGCGTAGAACCTCATGTGTTTATGCAGATCTGAGAAAACTCAGTTCAGAAATGAACTTAAGAGCAGCATAAATGCAGGCAGATATACAGCGGACTACCTGTTATGTGGGAACCTGCCGTATCCGGCATGGAAAATGCACGTAATTGTGCACCTAAGTTACAGGCGTATCTGCCGATATTTAGTCTGACGCCTAAAGCGTCTGGAAGCACGTGACTTCAGTCATGTGAGGATAGAGTTTTTAATTCACGGCGAGGCTATATAATTAACAGTAAATGAGTAGCCCTAATAAAACAGCATAATGACTGAAAAAAGAGGAGAAAGCATGAATCTTTTTGAATTATATAAAATAATAAATGAAAATCTTCAGCAGAAATCCAACCTTCTGGCGACGGTGCTGGAGGGAGAGGCAGCCGGAACCAGGTATTTTTGGGCAGATGGGGAACTTCTGGGATATACAGGCACCGGCGAGGTGAACGAAGAACTCAAAACACAGATCACAGAGACACCGCAGAGCGGCATTTATGAAATAGAAGGGCAGAAATTTTTCATAGAGCATCTCAAACGTCAGGCGCATCTTGTGATCTGTGGAGGCGGGCATGTATCACAGCAGGTGATCGAACTCGCAGGGAAAGTCGGATTTCATGTGACAGTTCTGGAAGACAGACCATATTTTGCGGACCGCGCGAGAGAAGCCGGAGCAGACCTTGTTCTCTGCGATGCCTTCGAAAAAAGCCTGCAGGGAATCGCCGGAACGCCGGATACCTATTTTCTGGTGGTGACCAGAGGACATCGTTTTGACCGTGCCTGCCTTGAACAGATTCTGAAGAAACCATATGCCTATGTGGGAATGATGGCGAGCCGCGGACGTTCTGCACTTCTGAAGAAACAGATGGCTGGGGATGGTTTTGACAGAAAAGCACTGGATGAGATGTATACACCGGTAGGGCTTTCTATCCATGCGGAAACCCCGGAGGAAATTGCAGTTTCCATTGTGGCAGAACTGATCCAGATCAAGAACCAGACAAAAAAAACAGCCGGATACGATTCTCTTCTCATGGAGTATCTCACAGGAGTGAAGGAGCCGGGTCAGCCAAAAGTTCTTGCGACGATCATAGCCCGCAGAGGTTCAGCCCCGCGTTCGATAGGAACCAAGATGCTGGTACTCGGTGATGGAAGGATCATCGGCACGATCGGCGGCGGCTGTATGGAAAGCGAAGTCCAGCACCAGTGTCTGAGACTTCTCCGCGAAGAAAACGAAAAGTCCCGCATCGTCTGTGCTGACATGACAGTATCACAGGCAGAGGACGAAGGAATGGTCTGTGGTGGAACCATCGATGTTTTTCTGGAAAAATTTGAATGATTTCGAAGAAATAAAATAAAAAATACAATTCTGCAGAACGCTGTGTTATAATAAAAACACTTGAAAGAAGAGACCAGGAAGGCAGCTTTTTGAGACTGCCGCATCATATCATAATGGAGGATGAGATTATGAAAAAAAGAAGTATGATCGTAGCTGCACTGTGCAGCATGTGCCTTGCACTCAGTAACCCGATCCCGGCAATGGCAGATGCATCCAAAGTAGTAACACTTGGTGCAGATCTTACAGATGAACAGAAGAATACCATGATGAAGTACTTCAAGGCAGATGCAAGCCAGGTACAGATCATCACAGTTAATAACCAGGATGAGCGCAATTATCTGGGAAAATATATTTCAAGCGCACAGATCGGTACAAGAACTTTAAGCTGCGCCTATGTGAAACCAACCCAGTCCGGCGGCATCAAGGTTCGTACTGCAAACCTCAACTACGTAACCTGCAATATGCTTGCAAATGCACTTTCCACAGCAGGTGTTTCCAACTGCGAGGCAGTTGCAGCCTGCCCGTATGAAGTTTCCGGAACAGGAGCACTTACCGGTGTCATGATGGCTTACGAGACAGCCAGCGGCAAGCAGCTTGATTCCACCAAGAAAGACCTTGCTACCAAGGAAGTCGTAGTTACCGGAGATGTTGCACAGCAGGTCGGCGGCGACAATGCTACCAACATCATCAACCAGGCGAAACTGCAGATCATCGGTGACAATGTTCAGAACGCAGACGAGATCTACAACATCGTCAACAACATTGCAATCCAGAACAACGTATCTCTGAGCTCCGATGAATTGAATACGATCACAGCACTTCTTCAGGAAATCGTACAGCAGAATTACGACATTCAGGAAATGAAGCAGACTCTGGAAAGCATCCAGAAGAACCTCGACAAGACTATGAATAACGACAGTTCTTCCGATGATTCTTCCTCAGATGATTCCTCTTCCGATGGCGAAGAAGATCTTGTAGATGAAGATTCCAGTGACGGCGAAGATATCACCGAGGACGTAGACAGCGATGTTCTTGATGGCGCCAAGGAATCTTACACCGAGGATGCCAGCGTTGCAGAGGATACAGGCATGAATGACGTTCTGGAACCGGACGACGGCTCTGAGGATGATGGCATGGGAATCCCGGAGGCAACTGAAGACGGAACACAGGACAATTACGAAGAAATTACAGAAACTCCGGAAGGAACAGATTCTACAGACACCAGTACAGATGAATCTGACAGCAGTTCCGATGATGGTACAGGAATTCCGGAAGCAACCGGTGATGAGACATACGAAACAGACGAATCTTATGGAGAAACTTCAGATTCCGGCGATCAGGGAACAGATGAAAGCACAGATTCTTACGATCAGTCCACTGACGAAGGAACAGACGCTTCCACAGAGGATACTTTAAATACAGATTCCCTCGATGATGCTTCAAAGGCACAGTTTGACCAGGCAGAACAGTTCTGCGAGGGAGAATACAATGGAGATATCGCAGTTCTCAATGCTGTAATGCCAAATGCAGCGCAGCCGACCGTGACTCTTGATACAGACACCGCTTCCAAACTTACAAAGAAAGTTCTTGAGGCATATCTGAATGTTCTCAAGGATGGCGGAGCAACTTATACAGCATCAGAAACAGATATCTATGTATCCAGTCAGCTCAATATGGTCAACAATGACATGAAGAAGATCTTCAGCATTGAGACTGAGCCGGCAACAGACGATATCCTTGCAGCTCAGTCCGCAGAAGACAGACAGACTCTGTACAATGATACCATGAAGTTCTTTGAACAGCTTTATGGTGAGAGTACAGACACTTCTGCTCAGCAGGAATCTACAGATGAGACTTCTTATGATGAGGAGTCTTATGACGAAGAATCCTACAACGAAGAGTACTAATCATTAGGTAAAGCCCTCAGGCCGCAGCTTTTCTGAATAACCAGGAAGCTGCGGCTTTTTGCAGCTTTTTTGAGAACTGCAAAACTGTGATTTTTTTGTGAGCCCTGCGAAAAACTGGAAATCTAAAAGCATCTGTGATAGAATAGAGAGAAATCTTGTTGTTACTGTGGACAGTAACAACTTGCTAACTAATTGATGGGGAATATATAGCCGAAAGGGGAAATAATATGAGTCTTGCAGTGGTTACACTGAAAAAAGGAGAGGGAAGACTTCTCAAATCCGGTGGCATGTGGGTCTTTGACAACGAGATCGCCAGTATTATGGGAAGCTTTGTAAATGGAGATATCGTGCTGGTACATGATTTTGACGGATATCCGCTTGGAAGAGGATTTATCAACACCAATTCCAAGATCACGGTACGTCTGCTTTCCAGAGATGAGAATCAGCATATAGACGAGGACTTTTTTGAAAAAAGAGTAAGAGATGCCTGGGAATACCGCAAAAAGGTAACAGATACTTCAAGCTGCCGCCTGATCTTTGGCGAGGCAGATTTCCTGCCAGGTCTGACAGTTGACAAATTTGAGGATGTTCTGGTCGTACAGTCCCTTGCACTTGGAATCGACCGCTGGAAAGAAATGATCCTCGAACTTATCAGGAAAGTTCTTGCAGAGGACGGAATCAACATCCGTGGAATCTACGAGAGAAGTGATGCCAAAGTCCGCAAGCAGGAAGGAATGGAACTTCACAAGGGCTTCATCGGACCGGAGTTCCCGACTCTTGTTGAGATTGTCGAAAATGGAGTGAAATATCAGGTCGATGTCAAGGACGGACAGAAGACAGGATTTTTCCTGGATCAGAAATACAACCGTCTTGCGATCCAGAAACTCTGCAAGGATGCGAGAGTCCTGGACTGCTTTACACATACAGGTTCTTTTGCACTGAATGCGGGAATTGCAGGAGCAAGAGAAGTTACCGGCGTGGATGCTTCTGAGCTTGCTGTTCATCAGGCACAGGAGAATGCGAAGCTGAACGGGCTGGACGGCAGAGTTAAATTTATCTGTGAGGATGTTTTTGAACTGCTTCCGAGACTGGAAGAAGAGGGCGAGAAATATGACGTTGTGATCCTCGATCCGCCGGCGTTTACCAAGTCACGAAGCTCTATCAAGAATGCAGTCAAGGGTTACAGAGAGATCAACCTGCGTGGTATGAAGCTTGTCAGGGATGGAGGATTCCTTGCAACCTGTTCCTGTTCTCACTTTATGGATTATGAACTCTTTACCAAGACGATCGGACAGGCCGCACGAAATGCACACAAGAGACTGCGCCAGGTAGAATACAGAACTCAGGCACCGGATCATCCGATCCTGTGGTCTTCAGATGAATCTTATTATCTGAAGTTTTATGTGTTCCAGGTGTGCAGTGACAGATAAAAATAATCTTACATAATAATAGTGACATCATTTCATTAAAGAAAGAAGGACTTGCATGAGAGAAAAGTTTATCAAGTTTATGGAAGGACGCTATGGAGTAGACGCATTTGCAAGATTTACGATGGGCGTTGCATTTGTGATGATCATTCTGTCCATGTTTATCCGGAGCAGAGTCGGCGCGGCGTTTGATACCATTGGCCTTCTTGCGATCCTTTATACTTATTACAGAATGCTTTCCAGAGATATACAGAAGCGTTATGCCGAAAACCAGAAATATCTGTCCATTACATCCGGCATAAGACAGAAATTCAACCGTGAGAAAAACATCATGCAGCAGAGAAAGGAATATCACATTTATTCCTGTCCGAACTGCAAACAGAAGATCCGTATTCCGAGAGGAAAAGGCAAGATAGAGATCGACTGTCCGAAATGCCACACGAAATTTATCAAAAAAAGCTGAATACGATCTGAGATCAGAATACAGCCGGAGGTCTTATGTTTGGTTATGTGGTAATGAATAAACCGGAGATTAAATTCAAGGATTTTGACCTGTATCGTTCTTTTTACTGTGGTCTCTGCAGAGAACTGCGGGATCGCTATGGAGTGACAGGACAGATTTCCCTGACATATGATATGACGTTTGTGATCCTTCTCCTGAGCGGGCTCTATGAGCCGCCGACAAGGAAGGGAACGACGAGATGCATCATCCACCCTGTACGGAAACAGCCGGTCCGCAAAAATGCGATCACAGAGTATGCCGCAGATATGAATGTTTTTCTTGCATACTATAAATGTGAGGATGACTGGAAAGACGAGAAGAAGCTTCTGAGTCTTTTGTACGGGAACCTCCTTCGGGGCAAAGAGAAGCATGCAGAAGAGCGGTGGCGTAAGAAAGTCGACACGATCGTTTCACTTCTGAATGAACTTTCTGAGATGGAGAAGGCGGGGGAAGAGAATATCGATTGCATTTCCGGATGTTTCGGGAAGATCATGGAGGAGATCTTTGCGTATCGGGCAGATCTGTGGGAACCGACACTGCGCCGGATGGGCTTTTTCCTGGGTAAATTTATTTATCTCATGGATGCCTATGATGATGTAGAGGAAGATATCAAAAAAGGAAATTACAATCCTTTTTCCAGAAGTTATATAATGGAAGGGTTCGATGAACAGGTACGGCAGATGCTGATCATGATGATAGCAGAGGTCTGCCGGGAATTTGAAAAACTTCCTATTATTAAATATACCGATATACTGCGGAATATTCTGTATTCCGGAGTCTGGTGCAGATTTGAAGCAGTGTCCGGTAAGAGGAAGAAAGAGCAGGAGAAAGAAAATGTTTGATCCATACAGTGTCCTTGGCGTTTCCAGGGATGCATCCGATGAAGAAATCAAAAAGGCATACCGGAAACTGAGCAGGAAATATCATCCGGATGCAAATATCAATAATCCAAACAAAGAACAGGCGGAAGAGAAGTTCAAGGAAGTCCAGCAGGCTTATGAACAGATCATGAAAGAAAAGGAATACGGCTCCTCTTATGGAAATGCAGGCGGCTACTACGGTGGATTTACAGGCCGTCAGAACAGCACTTACCAGGATGAGGAGGCAATCCGCAGACAGGCAGCTGCCAATTATATCCAGAGCCGTCATTTCCAGGAGGCAATGAATGTACTCTCGTCCCTGAAGCAGAGGAACGGAGAGTGGCATTACCTTTCTGCGATGGCAAATATGGGACTTGGAAATAATGTCAATGCACTGGAGGATATCCGGACAGCGGTAAACCTGGAGCCGGATAATGTACAGTATCGTATGCTCCTTCAGAGAATGGAGGGCGGCGGAACCTGGTATCAGGAACAGCAGAATCCTTTTGGCGGAATGCCGGTGGATGGAAGCGATTACTGTATGAAGCTCTGTATCGCAAATATGCTCTGCGGACTGTGCTGTCCGGGCGGCGGTGTATTCTGCTGCTGAGAAAATTATTCAGTATTACTAAATGAATAAAAGAAAATACAAATCAACGGATTGACATTTTTTAGTTGTGATATTATCATAGTATCGTACTGCTGTGATAAAGCAAAAGCAGCAGGTCAGGTTCCTGTAACCGAGCAGGCAGGAACTTTAGAAGTACAATGGAAAAGTACAGGAGGAAATCTTAAGATGAGTATTCGTATTGGAATTTTAGGTTATGGAAACCTTGGACGAGGCGTAGAATGTGCAGTTAAGCACAATCCGGATCTTGAGCTTGTAGCAGTTTTTACACGCCGTGATCCTTCAACAGTAAAAATCCTCACAGATACAGCAAGCGTTTATCATGTAGATGAAGCAGAAAAAATGAAAGACAAGATCGATGTTCTGATCCTCTGCGGAGGAAGTGCAACAGACCTTCCGGAGCAGACACCGAAATATGCACAGTGGTTCAATGTCGTAGACAGCTTTGACACTCATGCAAGAGTTCCGGAGCATTTTGCAAACGTAGACAAGGCAGCTTCCGAGAGCGGCCATGTAGGAATCATCTCCGTAGGCTGGGACCCGGGAATGTTCTCTCTGAACAGACTGTATGCAAATGCAATCCTTACCAACGGTAAAGATTATACATTCTGGGGCAAGGGTGTAAGCCAGGGACATTCCGATGCGATCCGCAGGATCGACGGAGTCAAAGACGGCAAACAGTACACCATCCCGGTAGAAGCAGCACTGGAAGCTGTAAGAAACGGAGAAAATCCGGAACTTACAACAAGACAGAAACACACCAGAGAGTGCTTCGTAGTAGCTGAGGAAGGTGCAGACCTTGCACGTATCGAGAACGAGATCAAGACTATGCCGAACTACTTCGATGAGTACGATACTACAGTACACTTCATCACAGAAGAAGAACTGAAACGTGATCACAGCGGGATCCCGCACGGTGGATTTGTTATCCGTTCCGGCAAAACAGGCTGGAATGATGAGAACAGTCATGTGATCGAATACAGCCTGAAACTGGATTCTAACCCGGAATTCACTTCTTCCGTAATCGCAGCATATGCAAGAGCAGCATACCGCATGAGCCAGGAAGGACAGAAAGGCTGCAAGACAGTTTTTGATGTTGCACCGGCTTACTTAAGCGCACAGGACGGAGCAGAACTTCGTAAACATCTTCTTTAAGATCAATTTCAGCAGAGCGGGAAACACATGCCTGATATCTTATGTGAGACATCAGGCAGTGTTTCCCGCTCTTTTTATGTATTGACGTATCATAAATCTTGCGATATAATACCTACATGATATTGTAATAATATTGTAAAATTTGCAACGAAAAAAGTAACAATAAGTTTTTCGGAAAGAGGACGATATATGAAGAAGGTATGTAGAAAAGCTGGACTTTTGGGGATACTTTTGGGGCTCATGCTTTTTGCAGCAGGATTTGCCGTACATACAACGACAGTAGATGTTCAGGCTGCAACAACGACAGGATTTCGTACAGTAAACGGCAAAACTTACTATTACAAGAGCGGCAAGAAGGTCAAGGGATGGCTGACACTTGGAAGTAATAAGTACTTTCTGAATACGAAGACCGGAGTTCTTCTTAAGGGCTGGCAGAGAAGTTCCAAGGGAGCGATGAGATACTTCGATTCCCGTACAGGAGCAATGTACAAGGGATTTAAGAAGATTGGTAGGAATTACTATTATTTCAAACCGTCTACAGGCTACACGGTCAGTGGCTTTGTCAAAACTTCAAGTACCGTTGTGAGATATTTTTCATCAGGCAGTTACACGATGGCAACTGGCTGGATGAAGAACAGCAAGGGCGAGAAGTGGTATTTTACCCCATCAACAGGAATTATGTACAGGGGACTTAAGAAGATTGGAGCCTATTATTACTACTTTGATGGGACAACCGGTGCAGCCAAGAGCGGATTCCTGACAGCAGCCAACGGAAATGTCCGTTATTTCCGCGGAAAGACCTATGTAATGGCAACCGGATGGCTTGGCAGCAGCAGCGGCAAACGCTACTACTTCGCAAAGAATACAGGTGTCATGTACAAAGGCTTCAAGACAGTTGATGGCAAGACTTACTATTTCAATCCAAAAACAGGAGTTGTAACTACCGGCTGGGTAAAGGAAAATGGTAAGACTTATTATATTGATCCAAGCACAACCACGATAACAACAGGTACGAAGCTGATTGACGGCAAATATTACGTTTTTGACTCAAACGGAGTTATGACGGGCTCTTATGCTGACAGTTCCAACTCTGGTCCGACAGCACCAACCTCTGCAAGAACGCTTAAGAATTATCTCGCAGGAGCACTGCAGCCGGTAGGTAAGGCCCTTTATGTATGGGGCGGCGGCTGGACAGATTCCACAAGAAAAGGTGTAAGTCCGACCTGGGTTTCCTGGTATAACAGTCAGACGAGCAGTTACAACTATAATAATTACAGGGATTTAACAACTGCAAACAGAATCAAGGGACTTGACTGTTCTGGATTTGTAGGATGGGCATCTTATCAGGTTATGCATACAAAGTCTGGAGAAGGCGGTGGATATACCGTAGTTTCCGGAGATATTGGTTCTTATTATCAGAATACTCTGAAGTGGGGACGGATCGTAAACCAGAATTATCTTTCTCAAACAAAATGGAAGATGCAGCCAGGAGATATTGGCTATGATTCCGGACATACCTGGATCGTTCTTGGACAGTGTTCAGATAAGAGTGCTGTGATCGTTCATTCCACACCACAGGCAGGCTGCCAGATTGCAGGAACCTGCACACCGGATGGGGATTATGACAGCCAGGCAGTTGCACTTGCCAAAACTTATATGTCCAGATATAAGGGATATACGAAATACGAATATCATCCATCCTGTGGAAACTATATTCGAAGAGGAAATTATCTGAGATGGTACAGCAGTACACTTTCTGATCCGGATGGATATAAGAACAAGACAGCAGCACAGATACTTGCAGATCTGTACAGCTAAAATAAAGCATTAACAGTGAAGAGAAGCAGTTTTCATTACAGAAGACTGCTTCTTTTTTTCGTATTCTTTACTAAATGTTACAAAAATTTAAATTTTTTAATTATTTACTCTTGCGTTCTTGAGAACGATATGTTAATATGTAAAAGAAGTTCAATAAGATATTTCGAAAATGTTACAAAATAGATTGATTTAGATTATGAGGTGAAAACATGAAGAAACGAATTGTTTGCATGACGTTAGCATTAATGATGACAGCATCACAGGTTGTCAGCGTAAGCGCGTCAAGAGAAGACGAGCTGAGAGAGGAACAGGCAGCTACCAGCGCACAGTTGGATGCTACATACGCACAGATCGACCAGCTTTATTCAGCAAAGCAGCAGTTACAGAGCGAAATTGATGCTTTGGATGCAAATCTTGTGAATGTCATGGTTTCCATTCAGACCCTTGAGGGAGATATCAGCAATAAAGAAACTGACATTCAGAATACCCAGACAGCACTTGAGAAAGCACAGAATGCCAAGACTAAACAGTACGAAGCAATGAAAGAACGTATTCAGTACATCTATGAGAAGGGCGGCAATGCTGCATGGTTCCAGATGATGATGGATGCTGATAACCTTTCTGATCTTCTTACTAAAGCAGAATACACACAGAAGATGTATGAATACGACAGACAGAGCCTTGAGAAATATGCCAACACCATTGACCAGGTAACACAGCTCGGTGACCAGTACAAACAGGAGAAGGCAGAACTCGAGGGAATGAAACAGGAATACGAATCTGAGTCAGTAAACCTTCAGACACAGATCGATACCAAGAAAGCCAACTCCGCAGACTGCGACAATGAGATCGCATACGCACAGCAGATGGCAACAGAGTATTCCAACCTGATCGTTCAGCAGCAGGCAGAGATCGAACAGCTTGAGGCAGAGCGTATCGCCGCTGAGGAAGAAGCAAGACGTCAGGCAGAGGCAGAAGCCGCTGCAGCAGCAGAGGAAGCTGCAAGACAGGCCGCTGAGGAAGAGGCAGCACAGGAAGAAGACCAGAGTAACTCTGATGAAGAAGATCAGGAAGATGAGGATCACTCTGAGGATAGTGAAGACACAGACGACGAAGAATCCGATGAGGATCATTCTGAGGATGAAAATACAGACAGTGACTACAGCGAAGACGAGGACACATCATCTGATGACAGCAGCAGTGATGATGTAGAGTACGATGAGTACGGCAACGTGATCGACAGCGACAACACTGTAGATCCGGATGATTATGAGAGTTCATCATCCAGCTCCTCAAGCTCATCCAGTTCTTCATCCTCAAGCTCAGGATCTTCTATCGTAGATTATGCAATGCAGTTTGTTGGAAACCCGTATGTATGGGGCGGCACAAGCCTTACAAACGGTGCTGACTGTTCTGGTTTCACGCAGAGTGTCTATGCACAGTTTGGCTACAGCCTTCCGAGAACATCCTACGAGCAGCAGAACTGGGGAACTGAGGTTTCTTATGCAGATGCACAGCCAGGCGACCTGATCTGCTATGGTGGACATGTTGCAATCTATATGGGCAATGGACAGATTGTACATGCGTCTAACTCCCAGGATGGTATTAAGATTAGTAATGATGCTACTTATAGGACTATTCTTTCTGTAAGAAGACCGTCATAATTTTTCATAAAATGTATGCATAAAAACGGTGGTGTAAAAACTGCCGTTTTTTTGTTTTGTGGGGCGGTCTTGCATTACAAATGCGTCACTGCCGGGTGCCCCCGGCAAACAAAAATGTTGACTTTCCAAAGATAAAGTATTAAAATGTCATAAAGCGCAACGGGGCACTTCATAGTTTCGTGCGCTTTTTTTTACTTTAAAGCAGTCCCATCTGCTTTATTCAACACGGTGATATGTTCCGCAAGGACATATGGATGAAAAATATATATTTCAGGAGGAAACGAAAATGAGAAGGAGCAAAATGTGGAGAATGTTGACAGTAGCAGCTGTAGCAGCATCTATGACATGCGGAGTATTTGGCGTACAGAGTGTAAGCGCGGCTGACAAAAAGACCCTCAAAGTTGCAATGGAATGCGGATACGCTCCATACAACTGGACACAGCCGGATGATTCCAACGGAGCAGTGCAGATCTCCGGAAGTTCCGACTATGCATATGGTTATGACGTTATGATGGCGAAGAAGATCGCAGACGAACTTGGTTACGACCTTGAGATCGTCAAACTTGACTGGGATTCCCTCGTACCGGCAGTTCAGTCCGGACAGGTTGACTGTGTTATCGCAGGACAGTCCATCACCAAAGAACGTCAGCAGATGGTTGATTTCACAGATCCATATTATTATGCATCGATCATCACTCTGGTAAAAGAGGATGGAGACTATAAAGACGCAGCAAGTGTAGAAGACCTCAAAGGAGCAACAGTTACTTCCCAGCAGAATACCATCTGGTATGATTCCTGCCTGCCGCAGATCCCGGACGGAAACATCCTTCCAGCACAGGAAAGCGCACCGGCAATGCTGGTAGCTCTGGAATCCGGTAAATGTGATGCAGTCGTAACAGATATGCCTACAGGAAAAGCTGCCTGCGTAGCTTACCCGGATTTCAAACTCCTTGACTTCACAGGAACAGACGGAGAATTCGAAGTATCTGACGAGGACATCAACATCGGTATCTCCCTCAAGAAAGGAAACGATGAACTCAAAGATGCGATCAACGGAGTTTTAAGCGAGATGACAGAAGACGACTTCAACGATATGATGGACGAAGCAATCTCAGTTCAGCCACTGTCCAGCGAGTCATAAAGGAGGAGCAAAATGCTGCCTGAAAGTTTTGGAGGAAGAATCATATATCTTCTTCAGCAATATGGTCCCTCTTTCGCGAAGGGAGCCGGAGTCAGCATGTGGCTGGCACTGGTCGGAACACTTTTTGGATGCATCATCGGTTTTCTCGTAGGTATCGTGCAGACGATCCCGGTAGACAAAAACGATTCCACAGTCAAGAAGGTACTGATCAAAATCGTGAAATTTATCCTTGCCTGCTATGTGGAGTTCTTCCGTGGAACTCCTATGATGGCACAGGCAATGTTTATCTACTTCGGTAGTGCATACCTGTTCAATATCAATATGTCCATGTGGTTTGCCGCGATCTTCATCGTATCCATCAACACAGGTGCATACATGGCAGAGACTGTCCGCGGCGGTATCCTTTCCATTGACCCGGGTCAGACAGAAGGAGCCAAGGCGATCGGCATGACACATGTACAGACCATGATCAATGTTATTTTGCCACAGGCACTGCGTAACATCATGCCGCAGATCGGCAACAACCTGATCATCAACATCAAAGATACCTGTGTACTTTCCATCATCGGTACGGTAGAACTTTTTTACACGACCAAAGGTGTGGCAGGTGCACTGTATACATACTTTGAGTCCTTCACAATTGCCATGGTCATTTACTTTATCATGACCTTTACCTGTTCCAGGATCCTTCGCGTGATCGAGCGTAAGATGGACGGACCGGACAACTATGACCTGGCAACCGCAGATACCCTGACACATACAAGTGGTATGTATTCTTATAAGGAAAGGAAGGACAACAGAGAATGAGTGAAACGATCCTGGAAGTGCAGCACCTGGGAAAATCCTTCGGAACACATGAGATCCTGAGAGACATTGATTTCTCTGTAAAACCGAAAGATGTTACCTGCATCATCGGACCTTCCGGTTCAGGTAAATCCACACTGCTGCGCTGTATGAACCTTCTGGAGACACCTTCATCCGGCGAGATCCGCTACCACGGAACAAACATCATGGACAAACACGTGAACGTTCCGAAGTACCGCTCCAAAGTCGGCATGGTGTTCCAGAACTTTAACCTTTTTAACAATATGACAGTTCTCAAAAACTGCACAGTCGGACAGGAAAAAGTCCTCAAAAAAAGCAAAGAAGAGGCACACAAAAACGCAATGATGTATCTCGAAAAAGTCGGCATGGCCCCATACATCAATGCAAAGCCGAAACAGCTTTCCGGTGGACAGAAGCAGAGGGTAGCGATCGCAAGAGCCCTTGCGATGGAACCCGAGATCCTGCTCTTTGACGAGCCGACATCCGCCCTCGACCCGCAGATGGTCGGAGAGGTTCTGGAAGTCATGAGAACCCTTGCCAAAGATGGTCTGACGATGATCATCGTCACACATGAGATGGCCTTCGCCAGAGATGTGGCGAAGCATGTGATCTTCATGGGCGATGGAGTTATCGTGGAAGAGGGAACTTCCCATCAGATCTTTGAAGATCCACAGAAAGAACAGACGAAGGAATTTCTGAGCCGTTTCAGAAATTCCTGATGGGAACTGCCCAGCGGGGCGGCTGTTTGGCAAATAAGAAAACCCTGAGGGGGACGATCTCATAGTTGCGAAGGCCGATTGTCCCCCTCAGACTCCCCCTTTTTGGCCACGCCTGGTGCATCAAGACGGAACGGGTTGACGTCAACTGTTTAAGGCTGTTTCGCTGACGCGAAAAGCGCGGGAACTTGAGCTTGCGAGAACTGGGGTTCCCGCGAGCACGTCGAAGGCGTGATGTTGACGGGCCCGTAGTATGTGATACTGCGGAAGCAGGTAGAACAATAGAATACGTAGGATTGATTAGTTTCAGGTGCAAATCTGAACTATACAGAAAAACCAACAACATAAGTAAGCGCAGACTCATGGGGCAACCGTGCAAGTCTGCGCTTATTTATACGAAAATCTTCCGACTTGAAACACCAGGAGAATTTTTCAAAGACCACCTCATAAGACAAAATTTCCGTCAGATACCCAGCCCAGGGGTTGCAAGGGGACGGGCGGATGTTCCCCTTGCGGTCTTCTTACATGCAAATGTAAATCGCGGGCACATGGGAAGTCCCCATGAAACATTGTTTTAATAAAAATACAATATCCAGCAAAAAAAACTAGACAACACACAAAATATAATATATGCTATAAATGAGCAAATTTGAAAAAATGCACAAAATTATCCTGCTAATTTCATAAATGCTTCAAAATCATCACTTGCTTTTGCACATAGGAATAGATACTGATACTTTTCCTGATGAACGGCACTACAGATTCGATGATATCCATCTTGAAAAGACCGATATCCGCCAGTTCCTGTGACACAAATATAATGTGTCAGTGACATCAACAGCCAGTACCTCTGTATTCCCTTTGAGGAGCGTATCTGGTATGTATCCAGGGCCAGATGGTTTTTGCATTGCCTGAAAAATATCTCAATCGGCCATCGACAAACATAACAGGAAAGGATCTCCTGTGTAGATAAGGATACATTTGTGCTAATGAAAGCACGTAGTGCTTTAGGATTACCAAATGCTTTTTCAGGATAGCTTAAAAGAACAACTGCATTTTCTATGCCGCTGAGGTTTCCCTCATACCGGTACACATAATAGTTGCGTTTTTTGACTGTGACGAGGTCAAATCCTTTATGTGTTGTGGATCGTTCAGCAGCCAGTTCACTGAGTTTCTTTTTCATTCCTGATGGATACAGCAGACGGTTTGTTTTCAAAGCACCAATGGTATGGAACCCTTTCTGTACAAAAGTATTGATTATTTTTTCAGAAACATACCAGCAGTCACAAAGGAAATAAGACATTACTGGTGGAACAGGCAGTTCCTTTGCAATATTTTGTACAATATCAATCTTGGAAATTGATTTATTGTACATTACAAAAGCATAGTTCAGGACAATGCCGTTACAGGAAAGCATAACAGCTACTGCCTGATGTCCGTAGTCCTGTTTCCCCTTTAAATGGGATTGGTGAAAGTACGCATCTTCAATCGGATGCAGAGCCTGTGACGAAGGCTTTGTCTTTGAAGCTATCGTATCGTCTACAATGCAGAAAACAGGCTTTCCGGTGCGTGCTGCTTCTGAATAAATAATCTCTATAACAGAACGTTTTAACGTATCTGAAAGTAGAGAATCATCCCATTTCCCTGAATTAAGGAAATGTGCAATCGTAGTTCTGTGACAGGAACTGTTTTTAGCAAAATCCGTGGTTTTTCCATGATATCCTGAAATGAAAATGCTGATCAGGATACTTATAAGGTGGTTTATCACCCGGTTCGAATAAAATTTGCATAAATTTAATTTCTTAAGCTGGTTGTATATGAATGCGGAATGATGTATAGTATTTGCGAGAGACACCTTCTTTCGTAAATGTTGCAAATGTTTGTTTAGGCACTTTCATTATACAACACACGGAATCGAGGTGTCTTTCTTTTATGCAAAATCACGAACTTGCTCATTTATAGT